>NZ_OZ245846.1:5742500-5882139 GCF_965228935.1 Ulvibacterium sp.
GCAGGAAGCGATAGATATCCTAAAGGGATTTGACATAGAAGTGGATGTAGACATTGTATCCGCACACCGTACACCCGAAAAACTGTTCGAGTTCAGCAAAAATGCCCATGAAAATGGTTATTCCGTTATCATTGCCGGTGCCGGAGGAGCCGCACATCTTCCCGGCATGGTGGCTTCCATGTCCCCGCTGCCGGTAATAGGCGTTCCAGTTAAGAGCAGTAATTCCATTGATGGCTGGGATTCGGTACTGTCCATTCTACAGATGCCCGGGGGAGTACCTGTAGCTACTGTAGCCCTGAATGGTGCCAAAAATGCAGGTATCCTTGCCGCCCAGATCATAGGCAGTTCGGATAAATGCGTGCTGGATAAGATCGTGTTCTACAAGGAAGGGTTAAAAAAGAAAGTCATCGACGGAGCCAACGAAGTACGAAACAAGAAATAAAAATACTTATCTCGTGTGGGTTGACGGCTATTTGCTTTAAAGTAGCTCCCGTCAACCATCAACTCTAAACTATCAACGCCTATGAATCCCCTACTCAACCCTTTTGATACGGCACCTTTCTCAAAAATTAAGGACGAACACTTTAAACCCGCTTTTCTCGAGGCGATCGAGGCTGCCCGAAAGGAAATCGATGCCATTACGGACAATCCCCATGGCCCGACCTTTGAAAACACCATTGAGGCGCTGGAGTTTGCCGGTCAGCATTTGGATAGGATTTCAAGCTTATTCTTTAACCTGAATTCCGCGGAAACCAATCCCAAAATCCAAAAGATTGCCCAGGAAATCTCCCCTCTGCTTTCGGAATTTAGCAATGATATCACCCTGAACGAAGCACTGTTCAAAAGGATACATTTCGTATACCGGCAAAAAAATGATTTAAACCTGTCGACAGAGCAACAGACTTTGCTGGAAAAAAAGTACAAAAGCTTTAGTCGCAATGGGGCCAATCTTCCTGAAGACAAAAAGAAACGGCTACGTGAAATCGATGCCGAGTTGGCCAAACTTAAATTGCAATTTGGGGAAAATGTATTGGCCGAAACCAATAAATATGAACTGCACCTCACCAACGAAAATGATTTGGACGGTTTGCCCGAAGGTGAAAAAGAGGCAGCCGCCCAATTGGCCCAATCAAAAGATAAAGAAGGTTGGATGGTAACCTTGGACTATCCTAGCTACATCCCTTTTATGAAATATGCCAAAAACCGGGAATTGCGTAAAAAGCTGTCCCTGGCTTTTGGTAGTAAAGGTTTTCATGGGGACGAACTAGATAATCGGGCAAACGTGCTCAGAATTGTCAAACTTCGACACGAAAGGGCAAATTTGTTAGGCTATGAGACCCATGCCCATTTTGTGTTGGAGGAGCGTATGGCCGAGACCCCAAAAAAAGTACATGCATTTTTGAACGAGCTCTTGGAGAAGGCCAAACCGGCCGCTGAGCGGGAATTTAAACAGTTGGAAGATTTCGCCAAGGAGCTTGATGGCATAGACCGATTACAAAAATGGGATGGTAGCTATTATTCCGAAAAATTGAAACAAAAACTCTTCAATTTGGATGATGAGAAGTTGAAACCTTATTTTAAGTTGGAAAATGTCATTACTGGGGTTTTCAAGGTCGCGGAAAAACTCTTCGGATTACAATTCGAGGAAGTTTTTGATGTTGATACCTATCATGAAGAAGTAAAAACCTTCAAAGTCTATGATTTGGAGAACAATTTCATCTCTCTCTTTTATGCCGACTTCCATCCCAGAAAAGGAAAGCGGGGCGGTGCTTGGATGACCTCGTACAAACCCCAGTACCAACGAAACGGGGAAAACGTGCGACCCCATGTCTCCAATGTCTGTAATTTTACACGCTCAACGCCTAGTAAGCCATCTTTGTTGACCTTTACCGAGGTTACCACATTGTTCCACGAATTTGGGCATGGATTGCACGGTATGTTGGCCGACACCACCTATCCTAGCCTTTCGGGTACTTCGGTCTATTGGGATTTTGTAGAACTTCCCAGTCAGGTGATGGAAAACTGGTGCTATGAAAAAGAAGCCCTTGAACTCTTCGCAACCCATTATGAAACGGGTGAGGCAATCCCTATGGGATTAGTTGAAAAAATAAAGGAATCCGCAACTTTTCATGAAGGTATGGCTACACTCAGGCAATTGAGTTTTGGATTGTTGGATATGGCCTGGCACGGAGGAAATCCTTCGAGCATAACCGATGTGAAAATTCATGAGAGCCAGGCTTTTGAGGGCACCCAATTGTATCCGAAGACCCCAGAAACTTGTATGAGTACCGCTTTCTCCCACATTTTTCAAGGGGGATATTCCTCGGGTTACTATAGTTATAAATGGGCCGAAGTTTTGGATGCCGATGCCTTTGCCCTCTTTAAGGAAAAAGGAATTTTTAGCGAAGAAGTGGCAACGAAATTCAAGGAAAATGTGCTTTCCAAAGGGGGTACCGAAAAACCGATGGTGCTCTATAAAAGATTTCGAGGTAGTGAACCAAGGATAGAGGCCTTATTGGAAAGGGCCGGGCTTTTGAATACTACGGAGTAGTTTTAGGTTAACTTATTGATAAGCCTTCATCCGGATTCTCATGTTCTAATACTTTTTACCGAACTTCGCCCAAAATTAGTATAATATGGTCTTATTCGTGGACATGGACGAGGTACTTGCGGATACCTACGGTGCACATATTGAACAATATAACGAAGACTTTGGCGAAAATCTTACCAAAGAATTCTGTTCCGGATGGGAAGTATGGCAAAAAGTACCCGAAAACAGAAGGGAAAGTATTCGTCGGCATACCGCTTTAAAGGGTTTTTTTAGAAATCTTAACGTGATTCCCGACAGTCAAACCGTTATGCAGGAACTGACCCAAAAATATGAGGTGTATATTGCCTCCGCTGCCATGGAATTTCCAAATTCCCTTGAGGAAAAATCGGAATGGCTGGATGAGTATTTTCCCTTCATCCCTTGGCAGCAACGTATTCTATGCGGTCACAAGCACATTTTAAAGGGAGATATCTTGATTGATGATCGCAGCCGTAATTTGGAAACCTTTCAAGGTAGGAGCATCATGTTCAGCTCCCCGCATAATATCCACACCAACGGTTTTGAGAGGGCCAAGGATTGGAAGGAAGTGGGCAAAATATTGCTATAGTAATCCAAGCCGCTTCCCAAGACTAGTCAAACTTCACTTGAATGATTTTTTCAAAACCATGCCTGGAAAAAATTTCAAACCCCAATAATTGTGTTCCCGTGTTCGGTGCATCAAAGTCCGAAGGGGGTGGATCGGTCTCATATGTTTTAAATGAGGCTTCCTTTGGTTGCAGCAACTTGACCGTTATGGATTCTCCTTCCTTAGATAGATAAGCGGCCCGGCCGTCTTCGGCAATTTTTATTTTAGCAGGGGTTACAAAAGCCCAGCGAATTTTGGCATTGCCTGTCTCTCCAATATGTAGGGAATCCGTGATTACAAGTTCTTGATTGTGGCCAACTTCAAAAGTCCTTTTCGCGTGGGCCAATTGGGGGGCATAAATTGCGGACAAATTTACCCCCAGCTTAAACGCATGGCCATCATCATCGGTCTTTTCTATAGGGGCAAAGGCATCCGGATTTTGCAAGGAGTCATTAACGACAAGGGTATTATGGGAAAATACATTGTTTCTAAAAACCTTCCATCTGTCGGATTCCTTGTTCTTTTTCCAAATACCCAGTCCTAAGCTTTCAAGGGAATGATATCCCTGTAGACCAAGATCCAATGCCCAGCGTATCCCATGCTTCTCGAATACAAAGGAACCAATATCCATATGGGCATGATTTGCAGAGGGACTCCCAGCCTTTACACCAAGGTAAAGGGCAGAATCCGACCATGCCGACCGATATATGGCAATTGGAGTAGTACCCTGCGCAAAATACTGGTTTTGAGCATCAAACCTAAGTTCAGGAATATCAAGCGACCATATGAGAATAAATGGAAGAAACCGATTTGAAATTCCTGCGGCCCTAAATTTTTTATCACCATCCATGTAAGATTTCAAAATATCGATTTCTTGCCATAGCAATTCAGGTCTTCCCATTTCCTTGGAAAAATAAAATTGTGCCGCATTGAGCCTAGGGCTTTCCCTGGAATCGGAATAATTGAAATATAGTCCGGACGGGCCTACAACATGACGATAATAGTTGGCGGTTTCCAGAAATCCAGGTTGATCCAATAATCCAAAATCGGAAGCAAAGGCCGTTTGTAACGCAGCAATAAAAAGTACATTGTATGTTGTACCATAAGACCAGTACATGGGCCCTTCAGGATAGTTCCCATTGGCCGCATATTCTTTCATTGCCTCTGGAACATGTTCAATGCCTCTTTTGATTACCTTGGCGCATACGTCAGGGGCCGAATCGAATACCGCAATTGCCGCAGCGGTCAATCCACCATGGCAGACAGGGTTCCAATTATTGGAAGAACTGATCCAACCATGTTCCAAAGTCTCGTCCAGGGAGGTCTCAATTCCTTTTTCCAATAAGGCCTCGGTAATTGTTTCTCTTTCCGTGGAACTCAGGTCATGGAACAGCCAATCATATCCTATAGCCAAGCCCATGGCCATTTCGGCAACGTCCAAATAATGAGAGGGATTCCAAGACGAAAATCCGCTTGCGGTCAGCATTTCCTGTTTGGCTTTCTCAAAATAAGGCCTATGTCCCGTAATCTTGTACGCATAGGCCAAATAAAGTATACGCTTCAAATAGGTTCTCGAAACTTCAAGTAATCTTCTGCCCTCCTTAATTTCCAGGGCAGGAGGAATGACCAAAAGACTGTCGCAATTCCTTAAAATCTGTTCATGGATAAACGCGTATCTCGTATCGGAGTCGATTCTTTGTTTTATTTTATTAATCGTACCTGATGCAATAAACAATCTTGGATGTTCCCTGGCCAGATTTTCAAATGTCTGTGAATGCAAAAGCTGAATCGATAAAGAGAACAGAAGAAGTATTCCTATCCGGCGCTTAATTATCATAATCCCTTAAAATTTCTTTTTGATTTTCCAATGGTCATAGCCACCTTCCAAATTAACCACATTTTGGTAGCCCAAGGAATCGAGCAGTTTTTGGGCCTTGGCACTCCTACCCCCTTTTTTACAATACAGATACAGCTTTTTATCCTTAGGTATGGTATCAAAATGTTCTTGAAACCCTGTACCGAGCCAGTTGATATTCAAAGCATTCTCCAGGTGCCCCATGTTGAACTCCTTAGGGGTCCGGACATCGATCAATATCCCATCTTTGATATCCTTTTGTGAAAACTCTGTGATAGGTTTTGATTTTATTTGGCCATAACAACAATTAAGGCTAAGAAAAATCACGATTAAAGGTAAAAATTTCATCGAATTCAGTTTAAAAATCAAAAATAAGCAATTATGGCAGCTAGAAAATACAGGGAACAAAATGGGAATATGAGGTTAATTAAATCAAATTCATCTATTTTTGACAATGACAAGGCATCTATGACCATGCAACAACTACATCCCGAAACTTGGGTAGACTCCTATGCGGACTATCTTTTTAACTATGCCGTGGCCCGAGTAAACGATTCGGAGATCGCCAAGGATCTGGTCCAGGAAACCTTTTTTGCCGGATTGAATTCAGCAAAGAATTATAAAGGAGACGCATCCGAGCGCACTTGGCTTATCGCTATTTTAAAACGAAAGGTTATTGATTATTACAGAAAGATCAATTCAAAAAAAGGCAAGGCGGAGGTACGTATGAACTATAGCGCGGGAAGCGAAGCAGAAGGCGATTGGATGGAGGAGCAAGTAGCAGATCCGTCCAGTAACTTTGAGAACGATGCCATTGAAAATGAGGAATTGGGATTGGCCATACAAAACTGTATTTCCAAATTACCCAAGAAACAATCCTTGGTTTTCACCATGAAAACCATACGTGGAATGAGTACCGAAGATATTTGTAATGAACTTGGTATAAACCCGTCTAACCTATGGGTGATGATCCATAGGGCCAGAACATCCCTGATGGGTTGTCTTAACCAAAATTGGTTTTAAAATGATGATATCCTGCGAGAAAGCGGCGTCGATATGCAATAAGACACAATATAGGGAAGCGACCTTTATGGAAAAGGTAAAGCTGAAGATGCATTTGCTCATGTGCAAAACATGTTCGGCCTTTACCAAAAAGAATACGAAGTTGACCGTTTTGTGCGAAAAAGCAAATCTACATAGCCTCTCAGAAGGTGAAAAAATTAAAATGAAACGGCGATTGGAAGAGAAAATCTAATTTTTTATTCCATTATCCAAATTAGCACCCACCAGAAAAAGGGTATTGCCTCTACCCAGAAAGCTGAAAAATGCGTATTCTGATCCTTCCGAGTCAGCATTAAAATACTTACCACACCTAAAAATAAAAACGCTTTGGACAAAACTTCGTTTTGGGTGGTCTCATCTTTCAAAAAAGTCAGAAAAAAGAAGCTGAAAATCAATAGTATGCCCAAAATTTTGGTTTTTACCACACCATAAAGACGGGGTAATGTTTTCAATTCCGGTGGATCGTATGCCATATCCCGAATTTCAAAGGGTATTATTAATGCAAGTACCAACATAAAGCGTTGTATCGTTTCCACCCAAACATCCCAGGAAAGATTCAAACCCTCGGCCACTACTGGCAGAATTACAGTAGTACCCGCCCAAACGATAGCCACGGGAAATATCTTAAAACCTGCCAAACTTCTTAAGTTCCGAGTTTTGGGCAGGACGGGAAGCGCATATAGACCCGTAAACAATCCCAGTATTCCTAACATAAAAATGGTGTTCCATTCAAGAAAAAATAGATGGTATACCGCAATTCCCAGACAAACGAAGCTAAAAAATTGAATGTACCCATGGTATCGGTCGGCTAGCCGAATGTATTTTTTTACTTCCAGCCCGTATTTAATAAAATTATAACAGGCAATACTGCCAAAAAAAACAAGGGAAAACAAGTGTTTGTCCGTTGGGATATGTAGTATTGAAGATGTTACCCAAAGCAATGAAAGGATGGACAAGGCCACGTGGATGCTAGCGTCTAGATAAAAATCAAAAATACGCTTCAGGAGCTTCATCGAACAAAAGTAGCCAAACTGTTTATAAACCCCTTTTTTCGTTAAAAACTTTGCCCCTCGCTCTACCTTGTTTTGGCCATTTTCAGGGAATTTATCCCTAATTTTGTGCAGCTTTTAGTAAAGATTATGAGGACAGATCTGTTTGCTTTGCGCCATATAGGGATACGGGAAGAAGACCTTCCGTATATGTTGAAAGTCATAGGGGTAGAGAACTTGGAACAACTTGTTTATGAGACGCTTCCTGATGAAATTCGGCTTAAGGAACCTTTGAAGTTGGAGAATCCCATGAGCGAGCACAAATTTTTGGCCCATTTACAGGAGTTGGCCCAAAAGAATAAAGTTTTTCGCTCGTATATAGGGTTGGGATACCATGAAAGCCTAACACCCTCCGTTATAAAACGCAATATTCTGGAGAACCCGGGATGGTATACTGCATATACCCCCTATCAGGCCGAAATCGCCCAAGGTCGTTTGGAGGCGTTGCTAAACTTCCAGACCATGGTATGTGACCTTACCGGAATGGAAATTGCCAATGCCTCCTTGCTGGACGAAAGTACGGCGGCAGCCGAGGCCATGACCATGTTATTCGCCGTAAGAAGCCGCGAGCAAAAAAAGAACGATGTCAACAAATTTTTCGTTTCCCAAGATGTCTTGCCCCAAACATTATCACTTTTAAAGACCCGTTCGGCACCCTTAGGGATTGAACTTATTATCGGCGATTATAGGGAGTTTAGTTTTGGGAACGATTTCTACGGAGTCCTTTTGCAATATCCAGGTAAATACGGCCAAGTTCATTCATATTCGGATTTTATCGCAAATGCTAGAGAGAACAACATCAAAGTCTCCGTGGCCGCAGATATTTTAAGTCTGGTGCTGCTGGCCCCTCCCGGAGAACTTGGTGCCGATGTAGTTTTGGGTACTACCCAGCGTTTTGGAATTCCATTGGGATATGGTGGGCCCCACGCCGCCTATTTCGCCACCAAGGAAGAATACAAAAGACATATCCCGGGTCGCATAATAGGTGTCACCAAGGATATGGACGGAAAGTCCGCCTTACGTATGGCCCTACAAACCAGGGAACAGCATATTAAAAGGGACAAGGCCACGTCCAATATTTGTACGGCTCAGGTACTTTTGGCCGTTATGGCGGGCATGTATGCGGTATATCATGGCCCTAAGGGACTAAAATATATTGCTGAAAAAGTACACCGTACCGCAGTAACATTGGCAGAGAGCCTGGAAAAAATGGGACTGTATCAATTAAATACTTCCTATTTCGATACCATTACGGTCAAATGTGATGCTGAAAGGCTTAGACCAATAGCGGAAAAACATGAAATCAACTTTCTATATATAGACGCGGATACCGTTTCCATTTCGGTAAACGAAGCCACCTCAATCAATGATTTGAACCAAATTCTCAGGGTTTTTTCCGAAATCCTGGATAAAGAAATCAACCCTATCAAAAAACTATCGGATCAGTCCGCTATTCTGGAAGATGTCGTGCGCATTTCCCCGTTTTTGGAAAACCCAGTATTCAATTCCTATCATTCCGAAACCGAATTGATGCGTTATATCAAAAAATTGGAGCGAAAGGATCTATCCTTGAACCATTCTATGATTTCTTTGGGGTCTTGTACCATGAAGCTCAATGCAGCTTCGGAAATGTTGCCCATAAGTTGGACAAATTGGGGCAATATCCACCCTTTTGTGCCGATTGAACAGGCGGAGGGTTATCAAATTGTTTTACGGGGATTGGAAAAGGATCTTACGGAAATCACAGGTTTCGCTGGGACTTCGTTACAGCCCAATTCAGGTGCCCAAGGCGAGTACTCGGGCCTTATGATAATAAGGGCCTACCACGAATCCAGGGATGAGGGACACCGTAATATCTGTATTATTCCCGCATCGGCACACGGTACCAACCCGGCATCCGCAGTAATGGCCGGAATGCAGGTGGTAGTGACCAAAACGGACGACAAGGGAAATATAGATGTGGCCGACTTGGAAGAAAAAGTGACTAAACATGCTGATAATTTGGCCGCTTTAATGGTCACCTACCCCTCCACCCATGGGGTTTTTGAATCTTCTATTAAGCACATCACCAAACTAGTCCATGATAATGGGGGACAAGTCTATATGGATGGTGCGAATATGAACGCCCAGGTTGGATTGACCAATCCAGCATCGATCGGGGCCGATGTTTGCCATCTTAATCTTCATAAAACTTTCGCCATACCACATGGCGGGGGAGGACCGGGGGTGGGCCCCATATGTGTTGCAGAACAATTAGTGCCCTTTCTCCCCGGAAATCCTATAATCCCGACCGGCGGGGAAAAGGCGATTTCCGGAATTTCGGCCGCGCCTTGGGGAAGCTCCCTGGCCTGCTTAATATCCTATGGATATATTAAGATGTTAGGAGAAGAAGGATTGACACATTCCACCAAAATCGCAATCCTCAATGCCAACTACATCAAACATCGTCTTTCCGGAAAATATAATGTCCTGTACAGTGGGGAAAATGGGCGAGCGGCACACGAGATGATTATTGACTGTAGACCTTTTAAACAAAATGGTATAGAGGTAGTAGACATTGCCAAACGGCTTATGGATTATGGTTTTCATGCTCCTACGGTCTCCTTCCCGGTAGCAGGAACGGTGATGATCGAACCTACCGAAAGTGAAAGTTTGGGTGAATTGGATCGGTTTTGTGATGCCATGTTAGCTATCCGGGAGGAAATTGATGCGGCGAATACGGACAATCCCGATAACGTACTAAAAAACGCACCACACACTTTGGAGATGGTTACCCATGATGACTGGAATTACCCTTATAGTAGACAGAAAGCGGCATTCCCCTTGCCCTATATCGCAGGGAATAAGTTCTGGCCATCCGTCAGAAGGGTGGATGACGCCTATGGCGACCGAAATCTAATCTGTACTTGTGTACCTGTAGAGGCCTATGCCGAAGTGTAAGGCCATACTATTGCCTAATGTATAGGTTGCAAGGCCTATATCGAAGCTGTAAAAACCTATGGCCCCTTTAAATGATGTACGAAAACACCTATCCCGGCAAGCGATTTAAGCATACCTTGGAGTTTCTCCAAAAACATGTCTCTATTGAGGAATCTATTTTAGATCTTGGAGTGGAAAATCCTTTTTCAGAAATTATGTTGAAGCAGGGATATACAGTAGAAAACACAAAGGGAGAGGATTTGGATGTTGACTTTTCCACAGTTCAAAACACGACTACGGACGTGGTAACAGCTTTTGAGATCTTTGAACACTTGGTAGCTCCATTTAATGTACTTAGAAAAATAAAATCCAATAAATTGGTTGCCAGTATCCCTTTACGATTGTGGTTTTCACCGGCTTACCAAAACAAATCCGATCCTTGGGATAGGCACTATCATGAATTTGAGGATTGGCAGTTTAATTGGTTATTGGAAAAAGCGGGATGGGAAATCAAGGATGCGGCCAAATGGACAAATCCCGTTAAAAAAATTGGTATACGTCCTTTGTTGAGAAGCTTTACGCCACGATATTATATCGTCTACGCGGTACGAAAAAATGAAGGTTCTGAATTGAAAGCTCAGAATCAATAGTTATGATGGACTATTACATCATAATCCCGGCCCACAATGAAGAAGCCTTTTTAGCGGATACGTTGAATTCCATCCAACAACAGACCCTACTTCCCAAAAAAGTTATAGTGGTAAATGATAATTCTACCGATGGCACGGAATCCATTATAGATGATTTTGTAAAGAGCGGTTCCCCTTTTGAAAAACTCAACATCGCGTCCTCAACGGACCATTTGCCCGGTCGTAAGGTAATCAATGCTTTCAATAGGGCTTTGGAGATACTGGATGGAGCCTATGACTTTCTGGTCAAGCTTGATGCGGACATCATCCTACCCCATAATTATTTTGAAAGAGTTGCTGAAATATTCAGGGTACATCCTGAAGTTGGAATAGCCGGTGGGTTTGCCTATGAAAAGGATGGTAACGGGGAATGGAAATTGAACCATCCTATGAACAAAGATCATGTGAGGGGCGCCTTCAAAGCCTATACCAAGGCTTGTTTTATAGCCATAAACGGACTTAGAAATGCCATGGGATGGGATACGGTAGATGAACTTTTGGCTCAATATCATGGTTTTAAAATCTTTACGGAGGATAGCCTAGAGGTGAAGCATCTACGTCCAACGGGAAAGGCCTACAATAAAAAAGCTAGATTATTGCAAGGAGAAGCCATGTATACCATGGGCTACGGAGTTCTGCTCAGCGGTATAGCTTCATTAAAAATGGCCTTGAAACAGCGAAATTTAAATGTCTTTTTTCACAACCTCAGAGGTTTTTTCAAGGCCAAGAAAAAAAAGACCCCCTATTTGATATCCGAAAAAGAGGTCAAGTTTGTTAGAAAGCTGAGATGGAAAAACATCAGAAGGAAATTTGTAAAGAAGTAAAACCAAAAAACCGCAAGGGAATACTTTGCGGTTTTTTTATACGATAAAATTGTTCTTTCTTAAATTCCCAATTCTGCCTTAACTTCCGGTAAAATATCTTTGCCCTTCGACACTATGAGAGGTCCCCCGGCCTGGGCATCAATTACATAGTCAAAGCCTAGGGACGCGGATACTTTTTCAATGGCTGTCTTGGCTTTTTCCATAATAGGCTGAATAAGTTCCGCCTGTTTTTTGCCCAATTCCTGCCGCGCCGCCTGTTCTGCCTCCCCTATACTCTTCTGGAAACCCTGTAACTCAACGACCCTTTTTTCATTTTCCTCCCTAGTTTTGGAAGCAGCCTCATTTTCGTATTGGGTAGTTTTGTTCTGATATTCCTTATAAGAGCTTTCAATATCCGCCCTATATGTTTCCTGAAGCTTTTTAAGTTCGGCTTCGGCCGCTTTCATCTCCGGCATGGCAGACAACAACTGGGTTACATCAATATGGGCAATCTTACTCTGCGCATTTACAAAACTGGTCACGGCTATGAACAAAACTAATGCTATAGCTATCCTTCTTACTTGTTTCATGAGTTAAATTTTAATTGTTTTTAATGGTCTCATGGAATTTTCGTTAATCGAGTAAATTTTTTTTTCAAATTTAATTATTTGTCAGATAAAGTCAATTCCATGAACTTTGATTCTAATTTTTGAGTGTTAATTATGGTTAAAAGCTTTTTTAGTCCTGGTTTGTGGAATCATTTTCGTCCTCGGCTTCAGTTTCTTGTTTTTTTCGGGCTTCCAGTTTAGCTTTCCGTTTTGCTTCACGTTCCTCTAAAAGTTTTTGCCTTCTTGCCTCATATGCCTTTTTACGCTCTTCCCTTAATTTCAATTGTTCCGCCCTCCTTTCATCTGCCGTTTTGGCCCTTGCTTCCGCAGCCTGTTCCGCTTTTTCCTTACGTTCCCTAAGGGCATCGCTCATTTCCTCTTCGGCCGGTTCCCCTTCAAAATCCTGAAGTCGGCTCCTGGTCTCCGGTTTCTTCTTGGGTTTGCTGATTTTTCGGGTCCTGGCAATACCCCTTAAAATCAAATCGCTAATATCGTGCCTTTTTTCGGAGTACAACATTACAACATCTGCCGATTTATCAAAAATAAAATCATATCTTTTGTTGGCCCCGATTTTTTGAACTTCATTGAATACCTGATCTTGTATGGGTTGGATAAGTTGACGTTTTTGTATGACCAAATCTCCTTGCGGACCAAATCGATCTTGTTGATATTCCAACATTTCCTTCTCCAAAATCTGTATTTCCTCCTCACGTTCGGCAATGAGCTCATCGGTCAACAATACCTTTTCCGCCATAAGGTCTTTCTTCATTTGATCGACCGAACTTTGCTTCTGCTCAATTTCCACCTTCCATTTTTGTACCTTAGACTCCAATTGCTCGCTAGCTTCCCTATATTCCTCAACGTTTTCCAAGATATATTCCATATCCACATAAGCGATCCGAACTCCACGCTGGGCATGTGAAGACCAAGCGAACATCACGATTAATAGGATTAAAAGAACGTTTGATTTTTGCTTCATTGTATTTTCGTTTTATCCAATAGAAAATATCATGCCAAAATTACTAAAACTTTTAAAATGAAAGGATTAGCTACCGTCATGACTTCCAAATCTAAAACTGTTGGCCAATGATGAAGTGCGTTTGCCATCCGCTTGGGCCTGCTTGGGGGCTGACATTATCTGGATCAAACCCGTACCCAAAATCAATACCCAATAGACCGAATGCCGGCATAAATATCCGAAGCCCCGCCCCGACCGATCGTTTTAACTCAAACGGATTAAACTCCTGAAAATTGTTGAAAGCGTTCCCAGCTTCCAAAAAAGTTAGGGCAAATATGGATGCGGAAGGTTTTAAGGTAAGCGGATATCTTAATTCCATGGAGTATTTATTGTATACCAATCCTCCCTCTTGTCTTCCCGTTGTAGGGTTGATAGGTGTCAACGATTGGTTTTCATACCCCCTTAACTGTATGATGTCCCTTCCGTCCAGTGTAAAGTTTCCAAGACCATCGCCCCCGACAAAAAACCGTTCAAAAGGAACGTCTCCAATATCCCTATTGTAACTCCCCAAGAACCCGAATTCCGCATTGGTCCTCAACACCAGTGATTTATCCGCACTACCCACCAGGGTGGTATACCAGTCTCCCCTGAATTTAATTTTGTAATACTCCAACCACTTAAAACGCTCTTCCTCCAGCGCTTCCCGTCTTTCATTAAGGGCTATGGCCTGCGGGTCATTGGGATCTAATTGGCTGATCTCTTCCAAAAGTTCCTCGCTTTCATCTCGAATGGCCTTAAAATCCTTGTTGCTAAAAAGAGAGTACGGTGGTGTCAGCTTTGTAGTAATCTCAAAATTGGATCCCCCACGTGGAAATATGCGCCCTCCAGAAGTTGCATTTCTTGATATTCCCAAGGTATAAGTAAATGAATTGGACGATCCATTACCAAAACTGAACAACCCAATATTGTAGTTATTAAAGTCATACAGCTGATATCCCAAGGAATGGGAAATTGTAAAGAAATCATCCGGCCATTGTACTCTTTTGGCCAGTCCCAGGGATATACCGGTAATGGCAAAACCCCGGCTTTTGTCCACATCTATTCTTCCCCTACCGTCAAAACTGGTTCCAAACTGCTGTGTACGGGATAGGGACAGATTAAAACGAACAGGTTTCTTGCCACCCAACCAGGGCTCTGAAAAGTTAAGACTATATACCCTAAAGGTCCTACTGGCCTGGACCCGTACGGCAAAAGTCTGCCCATCTCCCATGGGAACCGGTTTATAGGCTTCTCCCTTCAGCAAGTTCTTTATGGAAAAGTTATTGAACGAAAGTCCCAGGGTCCCAATAAAACCTCCTCCTCCATAACCTCCCTGTAATTCTATTTGACTAGAACCGGATTCTACCAAACTATAGGCAATATCAACGGTACCTTCGTTGGGATTGGGATTCTGTATATCCGGTTTTATCTGCTCGGCATCAAAATAGCCAAGCTGTCCCAATTCCCGTATACTTCTAATGATATCCGATTTGTTGTATTTCTGACCAGGTCGTGTACGGAGTTCCCTAAAGATAACATGATCATTGGTCTTATCATTTCCAGAAACCGTAATATGATCCAGAAATGTTTCCTTGCCCTCTATGATTCTAATCTCGAAATTTATGGTATCGTTCTGGGCAGAGACCTCAACCGGGTTGATACTGGAAAAAAGATAGCCATTGTTCTGATATAGATTGCTCAGATCCACTGCATCCGGTTTGGAATCGTCCGCAATCCGCTCCCTAAGCAATACCCCATTATAGGTAGCTCCTTTTTTGATACCCAATACCTGGCTCAGTTGCCTATCTGTATATACACTGTTCCCGACAAAATCAATATCCCCAAAATAGTATTTGTTCCCTTCCTCGACCGCAATTTTGATGTTAATGTTGTTATCATCCAGTTTTATCACGGAGTCCGATAGTATACGAGCATCCCTATATCCATTTTCGGCATATTTGTCCACTAAGAGCGAGAGATCGTTTTCATAATCATCTTCTATAAATTTGGATTTTTTCCAAAACCGACCCAACCTCTTTTCCTTGGTCTTCTTAAATGCTTTTCGTAATTTCTTGCTCTTAAGCTTCTCATTTCCCTCGAAAATGATATCCTTAATCTTAACCTTATCCCCTTTGTTAACATTGATGACCATCTTTTGGGCATTGGTCTCGGAGGTGTCCTTAGCAGTGATTATGGAAACCTTGGCATTTAGAAAACCTTGTTTTCTGTACTTGTTTTGAAGATAATTTTTAGTATTTGCGATTAAGCTCTCGGTAATCTTTTTACCTTTCTTAAGGTCGGTATCCTTTACAATATCGTCCACTTTCCTTTTTTTGATACCATTTATGGTAACTTTGGACAAGGTAGGGCGCTCTATTATATTAAGTTCCAAAAAAACTTCGTCCCCCTCTATTTTAGTGATATAAAAATCGATGTCGCTAAAAAGTTCCAGCCCCCATAACTTTTTAATGACCGCGCTTATCTGCTCCCCGGGAACCGTGATGGGCTGCCCCACCCTAAGGCCGGTATAGGTCTTAACGGTCTGTTCGTTATAGCTCTGCAACCCTGTTACTTCCAGACCTCCAAGGATATATTTTTTCCCCTCCTCATATGAGGTTACCTGGGCGAAAGTGAATGTGGTGATGAAGAGTAAAAGGAAGGTGATCAGTGGTCCAAGAGATATGAACCTTTTCATATCGCTAGTTGAGTTGTTCGCTAGTTTTTCCAAATCGTCGTTCTCTGTTCTGGTAATTACGGATGGCCTCTGCCAAATGTTCCTCACTAAAATCGGGCCAAAATACGTCAATAAAATATAATTCCGCATACGCTATCTGCCAAAGCAAAAAATTGCTGATCCTATGTTCCCCACTGGTACGGATCAACAAGTCCACATCTGGTAAATCGTGCGTGTAAAGATGGCTATTTATAATGGTTTCGTCAATATTTTCAGGAGAAATTATATTATTTTTAACTTTGCTACTTATCTGCTGTATCGCATTTTTCAATTCCTCGCGAGCGCCGTAACTAAGGGCCAAAGTAAGGGTCATCCCCGTATGATGATTCGTCTTTTGCATAACTTCCAACAACTCGTCCTGGGCTTTTTTTGGCAATGATCCAATATCACCAATGGTGTTTAACCTAACATTGTTTTCCTCAAAGGTCCGGAGTTCCTTTTTTAAGGAGGAGACCAAAAGTTTCATTAAGGTATCCACTTCCAGTTTTGGTCGTTTCCAATTTTCAGTGGAAAATGTATAAAGGGTTAGGAATTGTATTCCGATCTTAACGCAGTCTTCTACGGTATTCCGTACGGTGCGTACCCCATTCTCATGCCCAAACACCCTTAGTTTTCCCCTTTCCTTTGCCCACCTTCCATTACCATCCATGATAATGGCCAAGTGTTTCGGAAGGTTTTCACGATTGATATCTTGCAAAATGCCCATATGCAAAGTTACTCAAAACAATCGGAGCACGGCTTTCTGCCAAAAGTATAGGTAAGGGTCACTCCCGAAAAGACGTACCAATCATCGCTAAGAATATTTCCAAACTCGGGTCCAGGGTTAATTTGTTGCATAACATTGGATTTCTCGGGATTGCTTCCATCGAGATTATCCGTAAAGGTGTATCTGGCCCCGATCTCGGCCCCAATAATCAAAAATTGGTTGAGGCGCAATTTGGCACCTACGGTCATTGGAATGGCCAAAGAACCGTCCCTTTGATCGGCATTGATAAATTGGCCTGCATCGAAATAGTTGTAATCATATCGGAAGTAGGTTAACCCGGTATACAGATATGGTGTAAACGCCGGGCCAAGCTTATGAAGATTGTATTCCACAAAATTAAACTCCAATCCGGCCGAGGCTTCCAAGATGGAGTTGTCCATTACAAAACCTCTTTGTTGTCTGGAGGAGATATTGGATTTGGAGTCATCGGCGGTGAACTTTCCATAGATAATACTTGCCCTCCATGCATATCTCTTGCTCTTGTTCCATTTGAACAATCCGCCAATAGCTATATCGGATGGTAGAATATAGTTGGTCCTTCCCACATCCCCGATAACATTCGCCCCACCAAAAAAACCTCCTATTTCATACGTTTGGGCGCCCAACTTAAAACTGATCAAAACAAGAATTACGATAATGCATCGCTTCATAAATTCCAAAAGTTTGCGAATATACCAATTTTGGCCTACTCCATTGGTTATATTCCCGTTCTCTCTTGATAAACAGCTTTTAGTTGTATTTATTGTTCCAAGGAAGTGTCAATTACGGCGATCTTCTCCCCACAAAAGTTTATTCCGAAGAGTTTTTAAAAAGCTTTCAGAAGTGTATTCTATCATCTTTACGGTAAAACCAGCTTTTTCTACGGTTATTTCGGTTCCATTTTCTACCGATGCAATTCTGGAATCCAATGAAATCAAATGATGTTCCTCCCTACCCGAAACCTTCAGGCGTATTACCGTCTCATCCGAAATGACCAAGGGCCTGGCGTTAAGATTATGTGGCGCAATAGGAGTTAGGACCAGGGATTTTGCCGTGGGAATAATTACCGGCCCCCCACAACTCAACGAGTAACCAGTAGATCCGGTAGGCGTAGAAACAATGAGCCCGTCCGCCCAATACGATGTTAAATACTCCCCATCCAAATATGTTTCGATGGTAATCATGGAAGTGGTATCCTTTCTACTAACGGTAACCTCGTTAAGTGCGAAATTGAGGTCTTCAAATTCAGGGATATTCGAATTAGAGCTTACCTTGACCAGGCTTCTTTCCACAATGTGATAATCTCCCTTAACAAATTCCTGAACCACTTTTCTAACATCTTCCTTTTTAAAAGTGGACAAAAAACCCAAACGACCCGTGTTGACCCCAACAATCGGGATACCCAAATCCCTTACGTAAGTAGTTGCCCTTAAAATACTTCCATCTCCGCCAAAGCTGACGAACATATCATATGAACTGTCCAATCCCTCAAAAGCCGTGAAAGTTCTGAAATCCTTTATGCCAGGATGGTTATTGGATAAAAAGGCGTGGAAGTTTTTCTCAATGGATATATCGGCAGATACGGATTGGAGTTCCTCCAACAATTCCTCGACAAAATCGGAAGTCGTTTCTTGATACGTTTGGCCATATAGGGCAACCTTCATAGAATTTGGCTTTTGGAATTGAAAAAATTGGATACCATATTCAGAGAAATTAGTGAAGGACAGGAACCTGTCTTATTGTATCGGTTAAAATAGGTATAAAACGGAACAACCCTAATTATTATAAGTATAGAATCTAATCAACCGGGTAAGGAAATCAAAAAACGGTCCTATGATGATCTCGTTAAACATTTAAATACTTATCCAAATAATCCGATCGTTGCTTTAAATCCTCTAAAAACTGGTCGTCCTTGCTGCCCAGCAATATGTTGTAGTTATACCTCCTAAAGGTCTGCAATACTTCGTTTAGGCTGGAAGTGCTTATCTTAAGGGTAATCTGCACTACATCGCTACGCATATCCGTAATGAATGCACCAATAATCTTGGCATTGTTACTTTCTATAATTTGCGCAATCTCACTAAAAGAATAATCCTTGGTACCCTTAGCTACGACCACAATGTCTCCCGGTTCGGTAAAAAAAGGAGTATCTATAAACGCCCGGACAATTTCGGCAAGGTCATAATACCCGATTACTTTCTCATTGTCGTCCAATACGACCAAAAGGTTGGCCTCATTTCGTGCAAATGTTTCGAGAACGTCCAACCAATTACTATCCTTTCTTACAAAAAAGGCCTCCAAATTATATCTGTAGTCCTCAATTTTTTTATCACCTAGAGAGCTTTCCAAATCGTTTTCGCTCAAAATTCCCAAAAAACTACCATTTTCCGATACAGCTACGTGCGAAAAGACCGTACCTTCAAAAAAGGTAACAGCCTTTTTCAGGGAGTCCCCAATATCAAAAACCGGTAAGTCGGTAAGGATGTGCGTTTGAATCTGCATAACTTAAATATAGCGCAAAATAACAATTAAAAATATCAAAAGGCATGCCTAATTTGTATTTTTACGACGTAATAATAAATAAAGCGGATGACCCAACTTAGCGTTAATGTAAACAAGATTGCGACATTGCGAAATTCAAGGGGAGGAAACGTTCCCGATCTCCTTAAAATGGTTGTGGATATCGAGGAATTTGGATCTCAGGGGATTACCATACATCCCAGACCCGATGAAAGACACATACGTTACCAGGATGCCCGGGACCTTAAAAAAATAGTGACCACAGAATTGAACATAGAGGGCAATCCCATTCCAAAATTTGTCGATTTGGTACTCGAGGTAAAACCCACCCAGGTAACCCTGGTACCCGACGCGGTGGATGCCATAACCTCAAATGCCGGGTGGGATACCATCAAAAACAGGGGTTTTCTACAAGAGGTCATATCTACTTTTAATAAAAACGGAATACGAACCTCTATTTTCGTAGATCCCGATAACCGAATGGTAGAAGGCGCTGCCGAAACCGGTACAGATCGTATTGAGCTTTATACGGAAAGTTATGCCAAGTCATATAGCTCCAATAAAAAAACGGCGATACAACCTTTTATAGATGCAGCGGACTTGGCCCATAGATTAGGGTTGGGTATCAACGCAGGACATGATCTTAGCTTGGAGAATATAGCGTATTTTAAGAATAACGTCGGGCATTTGCTAGAAGTGTCCATTGGTCATGCACTGATCTGTGAGTCACTATATCTTGGGTTGGAAAATGTAGTACGGATGTATTTGAATAAACTGAAGTAACATCATGCAGGAACTACACTCCAAAATCTTGGGAAGCGGGAAACCCTTGATTATTCTCCATGGTTTTTTGGGCATGTCCGATAATTGGAAAACTCTGGGCAGCCAATATGCAGAAAATGGATTTGAGGTACACCTTGTGGATCAACGCAACCATGGCCGGAGTTTTTGGTCGGAGGATTTCAATTATGATGTTATGGCCGGTGATGTTCACAATTATATCACACGACATGGATTGGATAAAGGTTACCTTATAGGACATTCCATGGGAGGTAAAACGGCAATGCAGTTTGCCTGTACCTATCCGGACCGGGTAACCAAATTGATCGTTGCCGACATTGCACCTAAATACTATCCGCCGCATCACCAACCTATTTTGGACGCACTTACCCAGTTAGACCTGGATGTTCTCGATTCCCGGGGAAAGGTGGACCAAGAGCTTTCCAAGGCTATTTCGGATATGGGGACCCGGCAATTTTTATTGAAAAGTCTATACTGGCGGGAAAAAGAAAGTTTGGGCTTTCGATTCAACTTAAGGGTCTTGAACGACAAAATAGAAGAAATAGGTGAAAACATAGGTTCTTCGGAAAAATTTGAGGGAGCCACCCTTTTTCTGCGGGGAGGCAGATCGGAATATGTATCTCTCCATGACACTCCTGAAATCAAAAGGCATTTCCCTGTGGCAAAATTGGATACCATAGAGAATACCGGACATTGGTTGCATGCCGAAAACCCGAAGCTTTTTTTTGAAAAATCCCTTTCATTTCTAAATCAATAAAAAACAGGGCTCTTTATTATGCATGCATAATTTTTTTGTCCGAATTATTGTACGTCCCGTAATTTTGGTTAATTTTGGTTTTACATCCTTTTAACGAAGACTTTACGTAAACTAACTCTGTATACCTATGAAAAAGATTATAGCATTACTAGCCTTTTTCGGATTTCTGATTGTTTCATGTAGTGATGACGATACCCCTCCCGATGATTCTGGTGGCACACCGCCTGATCCCATAAATTACTCCAGTGGATCTGCTGATTTTTCCAAGTATGTTGCCGTTGGAAACTCCTTGACCGCGGGTTATTCCGATGGAGCCCTGTTCAGTGCCGGTCAAACGGCGTCCTTCCCCAACATGCTGGCTACTAGTTTTGCGGAAGCTGGTGGTGGTGAATTCACAATTCCATTCATGAACGATGATTTGGGAGGATTAACCTTGGGCGGCATGCCTTTGGAAGATTTCGAAAACCGATTTATCCTATCGTTTGCTTCAGGCTCCCCATCACCTGTTCGATTGGATGGGACAGGATCAACCGAGGTTTCCAATATCTTAAGTGGCCCCTTTAACAACATGGGGGTTCCCGGGGCCAAAATCTATCATTTGCCGGCGGCAGGCTATGGCAGCTTGGATGCATTGGCGATTGGTGCGGCTAACCCGTATTATGTTCGTTTTGCCTCCTCTCCCACTGCGTCCATAATAGGTGATGCCGTTGTCCAGAACCCGACTTTTTTCACGCTTTGGATCGGTAACAACGATATTTTGGGTTATGCCACCGAGGGTGGCGATGGTGAAAATCAGGAAGGAAATACCAATCCGCTTACCTATGGATCAAGTGACATTACCGATTCCGGTGTATTTGCCAGCGTGTATGACCAACTTTTACAGGCGCTGACCGCAAATGGTGCCGATGGTGCAGTCGCCAATATTCCGAATGTTACCGCAATACCCTATTTTACAACGGTACCTTCTGCACCCTTGGATCCTACCAATCCGGATTTTGGACCTCAAATCCCCACTTTGAACGCCACATATGCGCAACTGAATCAGGTTTTCGACTTTTTGGGAGTTCCCGAAAGATCCATCACGTTTTCCGCGAGTTCTGCCAGCGCATTGGTTATTAAGGATGAATCTTTGACCGATTTATCGGCACAAATTACCGGTGCATTGCAGGTAGGGGGGCTGGATGCCCCTACGGCAGCAGTAATAGGATTTCTTTATGGCCAGGCAAGGCAGGCCAACGCGAATGATCTTATTGTATTGCCTGCGCAAAATGCCATTGCCCAATTTAATGAAACCGCTTTTGCCACATTACAGGATCTCGGCGTGCCGGCGGCTGAAGCGGGTCAGTTATCCGTAAATGGGATTACCTATCCCATGGAAGACAAATGGGTCCTTACACCCGAAGAACAGGAGACTATAGCCGTTGCCCTAGATCGATTCAATGGGATTATTACGACTTTGGCAGCCCAATATGATCTCCCCTTGATTGACATAAACGCATTACTGGAAAGGGCAGGAAATGAGGGCATACCTCTTTCGGACGGAAGTACGATTACCACCGAATTTGCTACAGGAGGTGGATTTTCACTAGATGGGGTGCACCTTTCCCCAAGGGGTTACGCCCTAGTTGCCAATGCGTTCATTGAAGCTATTGAAGAAAAACATGGAGCTGAGCTGCCCGAAGTGGACCCATTGGAATTTACTGGGCTCTATATCGATTAAATCTAGAATATATTTTATACTTTAGGGAAATCGGGGTGACTTCCGAACTATTTGCTCAATCCTTCAAAACAACTTGATATGAAGCTTATCCTGCGTATTCTTCTTAGTGCCCTGGCCGTAGTAATACTGTCAAAAATTCTACCCCACGTTTCCGTGGACTCCTACCTTACGGCCATCATCGTGGCCCTAGTGTTAAGCCTTTTGAATTTTATTGTAAAACCTATTTTGGTGATTCTTACGCTTCCGGTGACCCTTATTACCTTCGGTCTGTTCCTATTGATCATCAATGCCATTATCATCTTGTTGGCGGATGAGCTTATTGCCGGCTTTAGCGTAGATGGTATTTGGTGGGCCTTGTTGTTCAGTTTGCTTTTGTCTTTCCTCCAATCCATATTGTTTTCGTTGCTAAAGGAAGGGAAATAGCAAGGTGGTTCTTTGGTCATCCAATGATTCAAAAACTTGTCGGGATGTCTAAATTGTGCTACTTTTGCATCCCATTTTATTTTTCTAAACTAGATATACAAAATGAATATCACCAAAGAGCAGATAGACGAGTTGAACGCCGTTGTTAAAGTGGCCATTACCAAGGATGACTATCAGGATAAGGTAGATAAGATTCTCAAGGATTATAGAAAGCAAGCCAATATCCCCGGTTTTAGAAAAGGACAGGTCCCCATAGGGCTCATCAAAAAACAATATGGTAAAGCCGTTCTGGTAGACGAGGTCAACAAGCTTTTGCAAGACAATCTGAACAAGTACCTTACCGAGGAAAAATTGGATGTTCTTGGCAATCCCTTACCTAAGCAACAGGACGATTTTGATTGGGACAAGGAAGATTTTGACTTTGAATTTGAATTGGGACTGGCCCCGTCCTTTGAAGTTCCCTTAAAGACCAAGAAGAGCATCACCCGATATAAAATCATCGCCGACAAAAAAATGGTCGATGAACAAGTAGAGCGGATGCGCAAACAGTATGGGAAATTGGTTACCAAGGCTGCAGTGGCGAAAAAAGATGAAGTAAATGGTATTTTCCTTAACGAAAATGAGGAAATAGAAAATAAGGCCACCGTAGAATTGGAGAAGGTAAAGAGCAAAAAAGCATTGGAAGCCCTCGTTGGAAAAAAGGTAGGTGATACCGTCTCGCTCAACACCAAAGGCCTTTTTAAGGAAGATTACCTCTTGTCCAGTGTTTTGGGAATTTCCCAGGAAAAGGCCCAGGAACTGAAGATAGATGTTTCCTTTACTATCGAGGAAATCAATGAGCGCGAACCCGCCCAATTGGATCAAGACTTTTTTGACAAGTTGTTCGGTAAGGATGCCGTAACTTCCGGGGATCAGATGAAAGAACGCATAAAGGAAGATTCCGAGAAACAGTTCGAGCAGCAATCCGATCAGAAGTTATTGAACGACATCACCGAGTATTTCATTGAAAACACAAAATTTGACCTTCCCTCGGAATTTCTTACGAAATGGATCCAGACGACTGGTGAAAAGCCCCTTTCCCCGGAAGAAGCTACCGAGGAGTTCGAAAAGTCCGAGAAAGGCTTACGTTATCAACTAATCGAAGGGAAAATCATCAAAGAGAACAATTTGGAAATACAGTTCGATGAATTGAAGGAATTTGCCAAAGGTTTCATTAAATCCCAAATGGCACAATTTGGACAATTGGATCCCAAGGAAGAGGAACTGGACAATATTGCGGCAAGGGTTTTGGGCAATCAGGATGAAGTAAAACGCCTGTCCGAACAATTAATGAGCCAAAAATTATTGAACCTCTATAAGGAGAAAGTAAATTTTAAGGTAAAAGAGGTTACCTATGAAAATTTCGTAAAGGAGGTCTACGGATAATTTCCCAAAAATAATAAGTATCTTTACGGTGCCGAAGCATTAGTTTCGGCACCTTTTTTTATTTTAAAATGTTAGTTTAAAACCAATGGATTACGGAAAAGAATTCAAGAATTACGCCATAAAACATCAAGGTATTAGCAGTACCTATTATGATGCCCTCCTTACCAGTATGTATCCGGTGGGCCTTACCCCCAATATTATCGAGGAAAGACAATTGAACGCCGTGGCCATGGATGTTTTTTCCAGGCTCATGATGGATCGCATTATCTTCTTGGGTACCGGAATCAATGATCAAGTGGCCAATATTGTACAGGCACAACTGTTGTTTTTGGAAAGCACGGATGCCTCCAAGGATATTCAGATTTACATCAATTCTCCCGGAGGCAGTGTATATGCAGGCCTGGGCATCTATGATACCATGCAGTTCATTAAACCGGACGTAGCCACAATTTGTACCGGTATGGCGGCTTCTATGAGCGCCGTATTGTTGTGTGCCGGAGAAAATGGAAAGCGCAGTGGCCTTACACATTCCAGGGTAATGATACATCAACCTATGGGCGGGGCCCAAGGACAGGCCAGCGATATCGAGATTACGGCCCGTGAAATCCTTAAACTCAAGGAAGAGCTCTACCAAATTATCGCAAAACATTCAGGGCAACCCATCGAAAAAGTGCATGAGGATAGCGACCGTGATTACTGGATGAAAGCGGAGGAGGCCAAAAAATATGGAATGATAGACGAAATCCTGGTAAGGGACGGGAACTAATTTCGACAAATCGCTACAAAAAATGGATATTGCTCCTGAACGCATTAAACCAAAATCCAAATTCTTTCGTTAATACTTTGGATATACGCAAAAATTTATGGCAAAGGAAAACTTAGAATGCTCTTTTTGTGGACGGAAAAAGTCGGAGACCAATCTACTTATTGCCGGTCTGGACGCACACATATGTGACCGATGCATAGAGCAGGCCTATGGCATAGTTGCCGAGGAATCCAGACAGACCAAGACCAACAACCTCACTTCAGAACTGGTTTTAAAAAAGCCCCTGGAAATCAAGGAATTTTTGGATACGTTCATTATTGGTCAGGAGCGAACAAAAAAAGTAATGTCCGTTGCCGTATATAACCATTATAAAAGGTTGCTACAACCCTCTTCAAAAGAGGACGAAATAGAGATACAAAAAAGCAACATCATTATGGTGGGGCAAACGGGAACAGGAAAGACATTAATGGCCAAAACCATTGCAAAGATGCTCAATGTTCCTTTGGCCATAGTGGATGCCACCGTTTTGACCGAGGCAGGTTATGTGGGCGAGGATGTGGAGAGCATACTTACACGTCTTTTACAAGCGGCCGATTATAACTTGGAAAAAACAGAACGGGGTATCGTTTTTATAGATGAAATCGATAAAATAGCCCGTAAGAGTGATAATCCCTCCATAACCAGGGACGTTTCCGGTGAAGGTGTACAACAAGGGCTTCTAAAGCTTTTGGAAGGGACGGTGGTAAACGTACCGCCCAAAGGAGGTAGAAAACACCCCGATCAAAAATTCATTGAGGTAAACACGGAGAACATCTTATTTATTGCGGGAGGTGCTTTCGATGGAATCGAAAGGGCCATTACCAAACGCCTGAATATGCAGGCCGTGGGCTACAGTGCCTCAAAGGCGGAAGAGAACCTGGACGAAAGAAATATCCTCAAGTATATTATTCCTCGGGATTTAAAGGAATTCGGTCTAATTCCGGAAATAATTGGTAGACTTCCCGTCCTTACCCACATGAATCCATTGGATGAAAAAACGTTGAGGGCCATACTCACCGAACCCAAAAACGCCATCATAAAACAATATGAAAAGCTGTTCGAAATGGATGGCATATCGTTTAAAATTACGGAGCAGGCCTTGGATTATATTGTAGAAAAGGCCGTTGAGTACAAACTTGGGGCCCGTGGGCTACGTTCCTTATGCGAAGCAATTTTCACGGATGCCATGTTTGAGATGCCAAGTACGGGCGAGACCGAGTTCAAGGTTACCAAACCTTATGCGGAGAATAAATTATCCCATGAGACCATTAAAAAACTTAAGGCGGTCTCATAGTTCAAAAAGTCTTTAAACAAAAAGTCCCGGAGTTTTAAATTTCGGGACTTTTTTAGTATATGTTGGAATTAGACCGCTTTTTTGGTTTTTGGCATCTTTTGGGTCACCCTATTTAATAAATCTTGGCACACCTTCTGGATTATCTTTTCATCCGTATACAAGGTATGACCAAAATTTTTAATGATTTCCATTTCAACACCAACTTTGGAAGACCAATCTTGAGAAGGGCGGTATTCATCATTTTCCCCAAATAACAAAGTGGTGGGTACCTTTGGTTTCTTCGCTTCCATGCGTATCCTAGTAGAGGAAACGTTATACAAGGATTTCATAGGAAGTCCTTCTATACCCGCTTTCCAAGCTACGGTACCTCCGGTACTAAAAGCGAGATAGTGGCTTGGTCGGTCTTCCCGTTTTAATAAATGGGCAACAGCAGTATCTATACCGCCGTCCACAAAAGCCTGATGGATGTTTTTATCGGAGTGGATCGTTAAATCAATATTGGCCAATTGTTGGCAGTCATAGAAAACTATATCATAGTATTGCTGAAGATAGCCAAGGTAGGATGTAATCCAAAGTCCTTTTTTAACGCCCCACATATCGGAAATCACTACAAGTCTTTCTGCCATAAGAATTCTACAATTAAATAATGGTTAGATGAAATTGTATTACAAATTGTACATTTAACGTCATATCCCCATATTTATTTGTTTATCTGAAGTAATTCTTCGATGTAGTCCTTCCCTTTAAAGTATTGATCTAACGAAACCGATTCACCTAATTTTGCAAATAATCTATAGTTAAATCGAAATCGGGACCTGCTGAAATGGCGAATATTCCTAGGGCGGTACCCACAAGTATTATGGGCAAACCCACTGTCTTTAAAAGGGAAAACTTTCGTTCCTTTATGTCCTTCACCTCCTCTTTGGTCAGCTTTAAGGGAGTTCTCGATGATTTTGATTTGCGACCGACCAAGGTATCGCCGTACTTCAAAATCCTTATTTTGTGTTTTTCATCATCTGTGGTTACGATCTTATACTTTTTGCCCTCCACTATTTTGGGTGGCTCGGTGTCCATTGTTCTATAGCTATAACAACTGGAAAAAAGCATACAGCCGGCCAGTAACAAAATCCTGGTTTTCATAACTTTGATTTTCAATCCTCGAAAACAAAAGTAGTGGCCGATGTATAACGAGTGTCCCAGATTATCCAGCTGATAAGATTTCGGACAACTGGGTGGGTGTTTAAGAATGTCTTGCCCTAAATTGGGTCGGGGTTTTACCCGTAAATTTTTTAAAGGCGTTATAAAAGGTAGATTTTGAGTTGAAACCACATTCCAGTCCAATGGCGACTATGGTATAGGAACCATAATCCGGACGGGACAATAACTTTTTGGCCTCTTCTACCCGAAACTTATTGATAAAATCCGAAAAATTGCTCTCGGAATAGGTGTTGATCAATTTGGATAGGCTACTCGTACTGGTGCCCATTTCCTTTGCGAGGTTTTCCAAACTCAAATAAGGATCCAGATATCGCTGTTCCGTCAAAATATAAGTCCGTATTTCCTTAAATGCATTGGCCTTTTTTTGAGTGTTTGCTAAATCTTGAAGCCCATTCGCCTCAATTTTATCGCTATTAGAGCTGTTATTTCGGATTACACCACGCAATAAAATCCTGTCCTTTAAGATCACATAGCGAAAAAAGGCCTGATATCCTACCCAATAAATCAGGATTGATGAACCCAAACGCAGAGGATAATAACTGTAGGGTTGTTCCACCACTTCGGTTAGATTGAAAAAAATGGCCATAATCCATAAAACGAATACAAGCCCGCCCATGACCATGAATCGCTTAAGCCAGTTAAGATTATCAAATGACAGGATAGGACTGTGCAAACCTTCATAGGTATAGATTATCCTATATGCCTTAAAAAAGAGAAATAAGGAGTAGGACAGGGTCAATGCATCCTCCAAGATATTATAACCCGCCAATCGTTTTGGCTCCCATTGACCATCATAAACCAAGTAGGTGACCCAACTTCTGGTCAAGAACTCCAGCAAAAAAATACCCAGCGATATTAGAATAAATGTCCATCTTTTTCTTTCAATTTCAAGATAGGATATCAAAAAGGCGTAGTACATCGGTACAATCAAAACATACCAGGGTACAATAAAATTTTGCCAAAAGTCATGGGACGGAACAAAGCCCTTATCGATCAACCAGGATTGCAGATTATTTAGCGAAAGAAAAAAAACGAACAGATTTAAGAAAAGAATAGTCTTCTCAATCTTCTTTCTGGAAAAAAAAGTAGCTACATTAAAAACGAAACCCTGTACGGCCCCTGCAATCATAAGAAAATTGAAAACAGCGGTCATAACATGTATTTGACAGAAGGGTTATGGTCTAAGATACCATTATTTGTTCATCTGAAGTAATTCTTCGATGTAGTCCCTTGTATTGGATAATCTCGGTATTTTATGCTGACCGCCCAGCTTGTCCTTGGATTTTAACCAATCGTAGAAAAGATTTTCCCGGGCAACATGCACCTTGGGCATCTTTAAGGTAATGTTGTTATACCGTTTGGCCTCATAATCCGAATTGAGCGACTTTAGGGCATTATCCAAAAATTCGGTAAAGTAATCGATTTTCTCCGGTGGCTTTCTGAATTCAATAATCCATTCATGAGCCCCTTTTCCCCTACCCGACATAAAGATGGGCCCTGCCGTATAATCCTTTATTTCGGCACCCGTCTTCTTACAAATACTTTTTAGGGCTTCCTCCGCGTTTTCAATTATCAATTCCTCTCCAAAGACATTGATATGGTGCTTGGTACGCCCGGTCACTTTGATCCTATAAGGGTCGGTCGAAGTAAATCGTATGGTATCCCCGATCCTGTATCGCCATAATCCAGCATTGGTAGTAATGACAATGGCATAATTGGTCTTTGTCTTTACCTCCCAGAGCGGAATGGCTTTTTCACTTGGAGTCCCGTAGCAATCCATTGGAATGAACTCATAAAAAATACCATAGTCCAGCATCAATAAAAGATCATCGGCATGGTTTCGATCCTGGATGGCAAAAAAGCCCTCGGAAGCATTATAGATCTCATAATACCTGAAACTTTTCCGAGGTAAAAGCTTTTGATATTGTTCTTTGTAGGGAATAAAACTCACCCCGCCATGAAAATATACTTCCAAATTCTCCCAGACCTCGAATAAATGCGACTTTCCAGTCTCTTCCAATACATTGTTCAACAAGACAAGCATCCAGGAGGGCACTCCGGCGAGACTGGTAACATTTTCCTGGGTACTTTCCTGTATGATGGCCCTTAATTTGTTTTCCCATTCGCTCATAAGTGATACCCTGCTACTCGGTGTACTGCTGAACTCTGCCCAAAGGGGCATATTATCGATCAAGATAGCGGAGAGATCCCCAAAAAAAGATCCGTTGTCCTCATACAATTCCTTACTACCGCCCAACCGAAGACTTTTGCCCGTAAACAATTGAGAGTTTTCATTATTGTTCAAGTACAGACAAAGCAAATCCTTTCCGGATTTATAATGGCAGTCCTCAAGGGCCTCTGCGCTCACTGGAATAAACTTACTCTTGGCATTTGTGGTACCACTACTTTTGGCAAACCATTTAATGGAAGTTGGCCAAAATATATTCTGCTCCCCTTTGCGTGTACGTTCTATTTCCGGTTCCAATTCCTCATAGGACACAATGGGAACCCTTTCCCGAAATGTTTCGTAATCCGGAATGGATTCAAAATCATATTTCTTTCCAAATTCGGTGTCCTCAGCTATTTCGAGCAATTGTTGTAATACCTCCGCCTGTACCTCCAAGGGATACTTTAGAAAAAGTTCTATCTGGTGATAACGTTTTTTAAGTAACCACGAGGCAATGGAGTTAAATAGCGGTATCGGCATTTTTGGGTATCTTTATGCGCCTAAAATAACTCTAATCCGTATTATTTTCAAATAAGAAAAACTTTTATGCAGTACGAAGGTGTTTTACAAAAGATGCAGACGGAAATGGGTACGCCCATCCAATATTATTTGGTTTTCGAGAATGATTTTTTGAATGTGAACCAGCTATTGGACAGGCACCTACAAATCGACTTCATCAAATACCAATGCCTAAATTGCGGACGAGACCGTCCTATTTACAGGCAAGGTTTTTGCAAGACCTGTTTTTACGAAACTCCTGCTGCCGGGGATTGGATAATGCGGCCCGAATTGAGTACCGCCCATTTGGATAAGGAGGATCGTGATCTGGAGTACGAGAAGAAAGTGCAATTGCAGCCCCATATTGTTTACTTGGCGAATAGCAGCAACATAAAGGTAGGGGTCACCCGAAAATCACAGATACCCACCCGATGGATCGATCAAGGTGCCCATGAGGCCATAGAAATTGTTGAAGTGCCCAACCGGTATCTGGCAGGCATTACCGAGGTTGGCTTAAAGGATCATCTTAGCGATAAGACCAATTGGCGTAAAATGTTGACCAATGATGTAAAGGATGAAAACTTGGTGGATTGGAGGGACAGATTAAAGGAATACCTCCCCGAGGAGGTCATCGAATATTATATTGATGCGAACCAAGAAACCCATTTGCAGTTTCCCGTTTTGCAATATCCCGAAAAGGTAAACAGTTTAAATCTAAACAAAAAACCGAGCTATAAAGGTATCCTAAAAGGAATAAAAGGGCAATATCTCATTTTTGGGGACAATACGGTTTTTAACATTCGAGGAAGCGAAGGCTATTATGTGGGTTTAAGCGTTGATTGAGCCGCTACTCTTTTTTGACCGTATCCTTTTTCTTTCCGAACAAACCTCCCAAAATACCTTTTGCCGCTTCTTCCACTGGGTCTTTTTTCGGAGCAACCGATGAATCTATTTCGGTTTGGGCACTGTCCCTTTCGTTCTGGTTGCTGCCCAAAATACCGCCTAGAACTGCCTTGACCCCCTCCGTTGTCGAATCCTTTTTTTGGGTGGAATCATTTTCCGATGAATTGTCGGATAGCAATCCCCCTATTAAATCCGAGGCGGTATCCTTCCCTTTATTGAGAAGCTTTTGCTTTTGAATCTCTACCAATTGGCCGGTCAAGTTCTTGACTCCCGAAGCTAAATCGGTACTTATATTGGGACTGGAATAATCCCCTCCGATATTCGCGGTTATGGGAACGGTCAGCGTTTCCAAATCCCCATCATCGATCTGGGCAATTAAATCGTTTACCTGTTTGCCCAAATATTTGGCAGGTACTTCCATAGTGGCCTTATAATCCAGTTTTCTATCAAAACTATGGCCTCCGTCCACATTAATAGCGATATCCCTGTACGTTACCGTAAAGGGCTTTACGCTCACCAGTCCATTCTCAAATGAAAGTCGGGTCTTCAAGTCCTTTAGATCCAATTCCTTTAGGTTGACAAAATCCAATTTACCATCCAAGGAAGAAAGTAACGGGGCCTGTTCGGTATCAATTTCCCGGGTCATCACATTGGCCAACAAATTTCCGGTCAATGTTAAGAGGTCAGGGGTAAAGTCCTCGGTCAAATTTCCGGAAAGTTTGATTTCAGAGTCCAATTTGCCCTTTAAGACCTGGGCAATAGGTGCCAAGACCTGAAACATTTCCAAAGCCTCAAACGTCTCCCCGATCTGTAGCTGGGCCATATCCAGTTCCATGGCAAAAGTGGGCGTTTCTTCCTTGGTAGAGACCTCCCCGTTAAAGGCCATTTGGCCATCAAAAATTGAAGAGGTCATATTGCTCAAAACCGCTTTTTCGTCCTTTATGCGAAGATTGCCCTTCACATCCTTTAATCTGATATTATCATAGATTACGGTATTTGCAATAGCTGCAATACCCACATCCAAAAAGGAAGGAATCTTTATTTTCTCTTCGGTGGATCCCAATTCCCCAGACTTGGTTTCCAAAGTATCTGTCGCTTCCTCCACCATAAAATCGTTTAGGGCGAAGGTGTCCGACTTTAGATTGAAATTGCCCTGCACCTTTTCATCGTTGAACATAAATCCAAGGAGGTTGCTGATTTTGCCCGTAACGTCAAAATCGGTCTGGCCCGTAATTCCGTTCATCTGTTCAAGATTTACCGTTTGGGGATTGAAACTGATGGCCACATTATTCAGTTTTACAGGGTTGGCCAACTCGGTGGAACTATATTCAAAATCCCTTACGCTTACATTTCCGACTGTTTTTGTCTTTTCGTATTGCTTTTTCTCCACTGAGGCCATATCAAAGGCGGTCGTCACATCCGCATTCAGGATTCCGCTCAGGTTCAGATCAGCGGGAACCGGATAGGCCTGTGAGATATTGGCAAGATTCATCTTACCGTCCATATGCGCATCAACCTTGGTATTGCCCATAAGGTCCGAGATTTTCGAGGTCACGTTAAACTGATCCTCATCGATGGCGAAAGACAATTTTTCAATAGCTACGAAGGTGTCTTCGGCGACACCCGTGGTATTGTTAATTTCAGTATCAATGAAAACATTGCGAACCGATTTGGGCAAATCCGGATACTTAAAGGAGGCATTTTCAGAGTTTATACTAATGTTGAACTTGGGAATATGTGTTTCATCGACCACTCCATTGATAGCTCCTTTTACCGTAAAGTTTCCGGTAGTCTTTACATTTTCAATATTCTTGGAATATTCCTCAGGAATTACGGCCAAGAAATTTTTAAAGTCGGACGAAGGGGTCTCAAACCCAACAGCCACCTCTTGGTTATTCTCATTTACTTTCACAAATCCATCAAATATCAAGGGTAATTGGTTAACCAGAGCTTCATTTTTTAAAAAGGTGTATTTATTTTCCTTAAGGTCTATACCAATTAAGGCGTCCAGCTTCAACTTGTTTTCGTTCAAATAGTTGGTGCCGTCCATTCCAAAAGTCACCAGTGTTTCGGTTTCCGTATCCAATTCCGAGGTTTCCAAGGAAAGATCTCCCGTCCCACTGTGTTGGAAATCGGATAGTACCAGATGGATACCCGTTGCCAAATCGGTATACGAAATTTGGGATTCCGAAATCCCATAGGATTCCAGGTTAAAGGAGAAACCATCCGAAGACTGTTCCGGAACATCCGCTACCTCCGATTCCTTGGCAATGTCATAATTGGCATTTTCCGCACTATCGATCTTAATGTTCAGGGTGGCACCCTCCACTTGAAAGTTTTTGATACCAATAGGGTCGCCTTGCGATTTAAACAACTCCCCCAAACCCATCTTTAAACCTATCTTTCTTGCCGCGAAAAGGGTATCCCCCTCGAACGGTTCATGGTTTAGCAAAGCCACATTTTCAAAAGTGACCTCGGCATTTGGAAAACTGCTGATCAGGCTTAAACGGGCGTCGGTAAAATCCAGATGCGCATTTACATTGGAGTTGACATTGTTCTTAATGATATCCCCTATTTTGGCCTCAAGGAAAAAGGGGACTGCTACCAAGAGGGCAATGACCAATAGCAAAAAAATAGCGACAATGCGGAGGACCTTCTTTTTCATAGTACGTATATTCTTCGATTAGAACTTAAAAAAACGTTCTTTATTATGCGTCCAAGTCGATTTCCTCGCCAATGGCCAGATTAAACCGTCTTCTAAGAAGATATACGAAAAAATACAGGAAAGGGGTATCCAAAAATGCTATAAAAATCTTAAAAATAAAACCGCTGATCACAAGCCCATAAAAAAGGCTCCATGGCAGAACTCCAAAAATACACAACAGGCCCACCACAGTAAAGGTATCTATGAACTGCGAAAGGAAAGTAGAAAAGTTGTTCCGCAGCCATAGGTATTTTCCTTGAGTCAACTTTTTCCAAAAATGATAGATCGCAATATCCACATACTGTGCGGACAGATAGGCGATCATAGAGGCCAGGACGGCAACAGGGGAAAGTGCGAACACCTTTCTAAAAAGGGCATCATCGATCGGGGAGGAGGGTATGGCCGGTACGGCATCCGAAATGTAAATGAAACCCATGGAAAAGAAGGAGGCAAAAATGCCCGCGGTTACGATCTGGTTGGCCTTTTTCTTTCCAAAAATCTCGGAAATAAGATCGGTAATCAAAAAAGTAACGGGATAAGGCAACACACCAACTGAAATTTCAAACAGGGGAGCTCCAAAAAGCTCTATTTTTCCGAAGGGATTCCAGTAGAAAAACTTCTGGAAGATCAGATTGGACACCACCAACGAGGTAATGAACAGTGCCCCCAGATAGAGATAGATCTGGTAGGCCAATTTCTTGTCCTTTTTGGTCATAAATTATTTAATGTTGAGAATAAAGGGCATCCGAGCCTGGATTCCCTTTTGCTTCATGGCGGTCCTTATCTGTTTTATAATGTTATAGGTCTCCAGACCAACTTCCTTTTCAATGATACGTTCACGCGCCTTTGTACTGGAGCCGCCCAAATCCTCCATGAAGCGCTCAAAACCTGATTTGTATTTTGGGTATTTCTTAATGCCGTAACTATCCAGTTCCGCCAATCTTGCGGCCTCGGCGATAGCATCTTCCAAGGTGCCCAATTCATCTACCAAGCCCAATCGCTTCGCATCTACCCCGCTCCATACCCGGCCCTGGGCAAGGCTGTCCGCCTCGGCCATTGAAATGCCCCTGCCCTGGGATACGCGTTGCAAAAAAGTTCGGTAGGTATTCTCAATGCCTTCCTGCACTACTTTTCTAAAATTATCCGTCATTGGTTCAAAAAGGGAGTAATCTATGGAGTTCTTATTGGTTCCTACCTGCTCGGCATTGATGCCTATGTTATCCGCCAATTGTTCTATGTTCGGAATTGTCCCGAACACACCTATTGATCCTGTTACCGTTGTAGGCTCAGCAAATATTTTGTCCGCTCCCGCGGCTATATAGTAACCTCCGGAAGCCGCCACATCTCCCATGGAGACCACGATCGGTTTTTTTGCCTTGGCCAGCTCAATTTCCCGCCAGATGATATCGGAGACCAACGCACTACCTCCAGGAGAATTTACACGGAGCACTATGGCCTTTATGGCGTCATTATCACGTGCCTTTATAATGGCTTCGGTAATTATTCCCTGCCCGATTACGTCAGGGCCGCCCTCACCATAAATGATTTCACCTTGCGCAAAGACTACGGCTACTCTGTCCTTTCCGGTCGTTTTTATTTGGGTATTGGAATATCCTATATAATCGTCCAACTGTACATAATTCAATTTCTCACCGTCATTCCGACCTGAAGCGATTCTAAGTTTGTCCTCGTATTGATCAAAATAGATAATGGAATCCACCAAACGACTCCGTACTGCATATTCCGGTGTCCTTCCTCCCAAAGTATCCGCAATGATATTTAAATTTTCCTGGGCTATATTACGTCTTTCCGAAATTTCGGATACCATGGAGTTCCACAACGAGCTTAACAGTTCCCCGATTTGGATCCGGTTGGCATCACTCATTTCATTGGATAAAAAGGGTTCTACCGCACTTTTGTATTTTCCATGCCGGACTACTTCCATTTTCACTCCGGTTTTTTCCTGGAAATCTTTAAAATACAATACTTCCGAAGATAGCCCTTTAAAATCCAACCCTCCGACGGGATTCAGGAAAATAGAATCCGCCACGCTTGCCAAATAGTAATCCTTTTGGGGATAATAATCGGCATAAGCATAAATGAATTTTCCACTTTCACGAAATCTGGAAAGCGCCTTACGGATAGCCTGTGTTTGGGCCAGCCCCGCCATGATAAAATTGTTGCTAATACTAATTCCTTTGATATTGACATCCTCCCGGGCAGTCTCAATTGCTTCTAAGATGTCGTCCAGGCCTTGGGATTCCTCAAAAAAACCGGCAAACGGATCCATGGTATCCGTGCCCACATAATCATTAATGGGACGTCTTATCTGGAGTTCCAGAACCGAATTTTTCTTAATGCTGGGGGTATCCTCTATATTGCTCACCAGGCTTAGGAATATCATGGATATCACCATAATGATTCCAAAGGCAATCATACATCCCAGTATCGCCGCCAATAGATTTCTTAAAAATTTCACGCAAGGCTTTGTTAGAATTCGTTCCAAAGATAACCAAAGTGATTTTGTTTTGCTTATTTTGTTCGATCTATGGAGGCAACAAATCTTACATATCTTTCGATTGGAAGTAATCTTGGAGACCGATTTTTGAATATCCAGGAGGTCCTATTCCATATTCATAAGGAAATTGGAGAGGTCCATGCCACTTCCCATGTATACGAGTCCGCCTCATGGGGTTTTAAGGGCGAGGATTTTTATAATGTCTGTATAGCCCTAAGAACCACATTACACCCTCCGAATCTCTTAGATCGTATGCTGTCCATTGAAAAACGATTGGGAAGGATACGCCAGAATACCAGGGAGTATGTCTCCAGAACGGTGGATATCGATATTTTATATTATGAAAACGAGATAATCGACACGGATCAACTTACCATTCCCCATCCCAAATTGCACGAACGCCGCTTTGTACTCAGGCCTTTAGCGGATATTGCACCACAGCATTATCACCCCATCCTTAAGAAAGACACCCGTAATCTCTTACAGGAATGTAAAGATAAGAACATCCCTAAAAAGACCAATCGTGCTTTGTTTCCTTCTCGGAAAGCCCTTTTTTCAAATGTGCAGTTCATTGCCATTGAAGGAAACATCGGTGCGGGAAAAACGACATTGGCCAAAAGAATGTCCACCGATTTTAATGGCAAACTGGTCCTTGAACGATTTGCCGAAAATCCTTTTTTGCCCAAATTTTATGAGGACCGGAGCCGTTACGCCTTTCCCTTGGAAATGTCATTTTTGGCAGACCGTTACCAACAGTTTACGGATGATACCTCCCAATTTGATCTTTTTAGGAATTTTATGATAAGTGATTATGATATCTATAAATCATTGATCTTTGCCCAGATTACGCTACAAAAAGAGGAATTTGAGCTGTACCGAAAGGTTTTTGACTTTATGTACAAGGAAGTGAAAAAGCCTCAAATCTATGTGTACCTATACCAGACCACGGAACGTTTGTTGGAGAATATCAAAAGGAGAGGGCGCGATTATGAACGGAATATCGGATCGGACTATCTTGAAAAGATCAATAGGGGCTATTTTGATTTTTTAAAAAGCTATCCGAAAGAAAATTGTCTGATCATCGATATCAGTGAAATGGATTTCGTAGCAAACCGGGATGATTACAATACCGTGGTGCGGACCATCCAAAACTTCGCCCTTGGTCAAGGGAATTAACACAATTTTGGCAAATTTCTTGCACAATACCTTTGGATTTACGTTATTGCACCCTCAATTGAACAACTAACTAACTCAAACTATATATCTCTGCCCTAACGCACACACGTTAGGGCATTTTTATTTTATAGCGTTTTGACCAAAGATCCCAGACCACCACGCCTACGCTAACCGCTATATTCAATGAGTGTTTTGTACCATATTGTGGGATTTCCAAAACCCCATCACAAAAATCCACTACTTCCTGGGACACCCCCTTTACCTCGTTACCAAAGACCAGGGCGTACTTTTGGTCCGCATGTACTGAAAACTGGTTCAGCATAGTGGCATTCTCAGCCTGTTCCACAGCCATCACACAATACTCTTGAATCTTAAGTTCCTGGACCAGATCCACTGTGTTTTTATGATATTCCCAAGCAACGCTTTCCGTTGCGCCCAAGGCCGTTTTGTGGATATCCTTATGCGGCGGGCAGGCCGTAATACCAGACAGGTAAATTTTCTCGATCAAAAAGGCATCCGCGGTCCGGAATACGGAACCAACATTATTAAGACTTCTGATGTTATCGAGAACAATGACCAATGGAGATTTGGGAGTCTCCTTAAATTCCCTTATGCTTGGCCGATTGAGCTCTTCATTCCTTAATTTACGCATTCTGCATATTGCATTGTGTACCTCTTGAGTCCTCGATACTTGGAAAACTTATTCATAAATATCAACATCCATTTTCAATGATTTGTAAAATAGGTACATTCGTCTGAGTCATTTTTTGTAAAAATAAACGAATAAAATCGCTTTGGGCAACACATCAAAAACAAAAAAGGTAACCCCCTTGATGAAGCAATACAACACCATCAAGACAAAATATCCCGATGCCTTATTGTTGTTCCGTGTCGGTGATTTTTACGAAACCTTTGGCGAGGATGCCGTAAAGGCCTCCAAAATTTTGGGCATCATCCTTACCCACCGCAATAATGGGGGCGATCGTACGGAACTTGCCGGTTTTCCCCATCACTCCCTGAATACTTATCTTCCCAAATTGGTAAAGGCAGGGCAGCGCGTTGCCATTTGTGATCAATTGGAAGATCCAAAAATGACAAAGACCATAGTAAAGCGGGGCGTTACCGAATTGGTGACACCTGGGGTAGCTATGAACGATGATATCCTCCATGCCAAAGCGAACAATTTTTTATGTGCCGTGCATTTTGGAAACAAGGTATTGGGGATTTCCTTTGTGGACATTTCCACGGGAGAGTTCCTTACGGCCCAGGGGGATGAAGAACAAATCGATAAGTTGTTACAAAATTTCGGGCCCAATGAGGTCTTGGTTTCCAAGGCCCATAAAAAGGAGTTTTCCGAAGTTTTTGGTTCCAATTATCATTCATTTTATATAGAGGATTGGGTATTCCAACACGACTACGCGTTGGAAATGCTCAACTCGCATTTTAAGACGACCACGCTTAAGGGTTTTGGTGTAGACCATCTTACCGAAGGTATTGTGGCGTCCGGTGTAGCGATGCATTATCTCTCCGAGACCCAGCACCGGCGTTTGCAGCACATTACCGCCCTAAGACGTATTGCGGAGGAGGAACATGTTTGGATGGATCGGTTTACCATAAAGAATCTAGAGCTTTATCATTCGGTCAATGAGGGGGCCGTGACCCTTTTGGATATTATGGACAAAACCTTATCCCCCATGGGCGGGCGAATGTTAAAACGTTGGCTGGCGTTACCCTTAAAAACCATTGAAAAAATAAGAAGGCGGCACCAGGTAATTGCACATTTGTCCCGGCACGAGGATATCCTTCAAAAATTACAGCACCATATTCGGCAAATGGGCGATTTGGAACGCCTTATTTCCAAAGTAGCCACGGGCAGGATCAATCCCAAAGAGACGGTACAGCTCAAAAATTCATTGGAATCCGTTATCCCCATACAACAATTGGCCGTACAAAGCGATGACCCTTCCCTACAATCCATCGGAGACCAATTGCATTCCTGCGATATGCTCAGGGCACGGATCAAGAAAATGTTAAATGAAGAGGCCCCGGTAAACGTGCAGAAAGGAAATACCATAGCCCAAGGCTATTCCGAAGAACTGGACGAACTACGGGAACTAGCCTATTCCGGTAAGGAGTACTTGGACAAGATGTTGGAACGGGAAACCGAACGCACCGGTATAACTTCCCTTAAAATAGCCTCCAATAATGTATTCGGCTATTATATCGAAGTACGTAATACCCACAAGGACAAGGTACCCGAAGAATGGATCCGCAAACAGACCTTGGTCAGTGCGGAACGCTATATCACCGAGGAGCTTAAGGAATACGAGGCCAAGATATTGGGGGCCGAGGAACGCATCTTAAGCCTGGAGCAACAATTGTTCTCCCAACTGATCGTTTGGATGCAGGAATATATCGCTCCTGTCCAGAACAATGCCTATCAAATTGCCCAATTGGATTGCCTTTGCGGATTTACGCAATTGGCACGGGAAAACTCCTATGTACAACCTTTGATCAATGATTCCACAGAGATTGAAATCAAAAATGGGAGGCATCCGGTCATTGAAAAACAATTGCCCTTGGGAGAGGCCTATATCGCCAACGATGTACTGTTGAATCGGGAAAATCAACAAATCATTATGATTACCGGGCCCAATATGAGCGGTAAATCGGCTATTTTAAGACAAACCGCATTGATTGTGCTTTTGGCCCAGATAGGCAGTTTTGTACCGGCCGAATCCGCAAAAATAGGAGTCGTGGACAAAATTTTCACCCGGGTGGGTGCTAGTGACAATATCTCCATGGGCGAATCTACCTTTATGGTGGAGATGAACGAAACCGCCTCCATCCTGAACAACCTTTCCGAACGTAGCCTGGTGCTCTTGGACGAAATAGGGCGAGGGACAAGTACCTATGACGGGATTTCCATAGCCTGGGCCATTTCGGAGTATCTGCACGAACACCCCGCAAGGGCCAAGACCCTTTTTGCCACGCATTATCACGAGCTTAATGAAATGGCCGTGACCTTTGAGCGTATTAAAAACTACAATGTTTCCGTAAAGGAACTAAAGGACAAGGTTCTTTTTCTTCGAAAATTGACACCTGGCGGTAGTGAACATAGCTTTGGTATCCATGTGGCAAAAATGGCCGGGATGCCGCAACAGGTTATCCATAAGGCGAATAAAATTCTGAAGAAATTGGAAAAATCGCATTCCAGCGAAGAACTGACCCATAAGCTCCAGACCGTTCAAAACGAAATGCAGCTGAGTTTCTTCAATTTGGACGATCCGCTTTTGGAGGAAATCAAGGAAGAAATTACCCATTTGGATATCAATACCCTTACCCCAGTGGAGGCCCTTATGAAGTTGAACGAAATAAAACGTTTGTTGACCAAGAACAAAAGAGCCAGCTCATAAACCGAAGGGAATATCAGAAAATGGTTTCTTGGAACATGGTGTTTTTGCCCTTATTTTTCTTTGCCTTTTACCAAATTGTATTAAATTTGCACCTGCCTTATGGTAGACAGGTCGGCACAATAGTTTTGTACCACGTTCTTACTGATCTGCGAAAATAGCTTCCCGATATCCCGATAGCTATCGGGAGGGAGTAGAGCGCAAAATTTCTTGGAAGTTTTCGTTCGATTAAGCTATTTTGCCGGATATGCGAAAATAGCTCAGTTGGTAGAGCGCCACCTTGCCAAGGTGGAGGTCGCGGGTTCGAATCCCGTTTTTCGCTCCAAGTTGATCGAAATCGAGCAAGCGTTGACCCGGATACCTGAAGTCGGCGACCTCGGTCGCGGGCCTGCCTGACGGCAGGCAGGTTCGAATCCCGTTTTTCGCTCGACTTCGACTCCGCTCAGTCACCAAGGGTGGAGTTTTTTTTTAATTGAAATAAAACATTAGAATTAAGTCCTGCTCGAGTGGTGGAATTGGTAGACACGTTGGACTTAAAATCCAATGGCCATTATGGCCGTGCGGGTTCAAGTCCCGCCTCGAGTACGAATAGATAAAACCAGTGCGTCTGCACTGGTTTTTCGTTTTGGAAACTTGGCCAAACTTGTTTGCGCCTATGTGGACAAAACAAAAACCAAACCTCTGGTTTTGGTTTTATCTTCACCACGTTTGAACAGGACTCGCCAGAGGCAATTCCCCCCTCGAGTACAACGAGAGAACCCTGACGCTTTGGTCAGGGTTTTTTTATGGAACGTAGTGACATAAAAGCGGGACTTGTGATTTCTGCCGCCGTATGGCGGTACCCGCCTCGAGTACGAATAGATAAAACCAGTGCAGACGCACTGGTTTTTCGTTTTGGGAACTTGGTCAAACTTGTTTGCGCCTATGTGGACAAAACAAAACCTGTGGTCTTGGTTTTATCTTCACCACGTTTGAATGGGATTCGCAAAGGCTTGAAAGGCCGAGCAATTCCCACCCCGAGTATTAGTTTCTCAAACATTTTCCCTCACCCTACTATCCTTGCTCTTTAATTTCTATATTTATGGGATAATCTTTTTCTATGCGACCCATCGTTCAAATATCCCTAGACCTTACCAATATTGATGAAGCCCTGGAGACCGCGGCAATGGCGCTACGCGCCGGTGTGGATTGGTTGGAGGCCGGTACTCCCTTACTTTTGGCAGAGGGTCTACACGGGGTAAGAAAATTAAGGGCCGCCTTTCCGGAGGTTCCCATTGTGGCGGATTTGAAGACCATGGACGGCGGGTACCTAGAAACCGAAATGATGGCCAAAGCCGGTGCTACCCATGTAGTCGTCATGGCCCGTGCCCATGAAGAGACCATTAAGGTAGTGGTACAGGCCGGGAAGGATTTTAATGTTAAGGTCATGGGCGACAATTTGGGTTGCCCGGATATGGTAGAGGGAGCCAAAAAACTGGAAGCGTTGGGTTGCGATTATATCATTCACCATATAGGCTATGATGAAAGAAGGGGTATAGCCGCAGCGGGACTGCCCATGCCAAGTCCCTTGGATGAATTACAAAAAGTAGTCACTGCGGTAAATGTCCCCGTACAGGCCGTAGGCGGACTTTCCCTGGAACAGGCCATCCAATGCCCGGAATACGGCGCACCCATGGTGGTTTTGGGTGCCCCGCTCACCATAGATGCGGATGCTTTTAAAACCGCAGCGGGCGATCTCGAAAGCTCACTCAGACTCATTTGTGAAAAAATCCATGGATATGGACAACTTTCCGATTAACCAAATTATATATTTATGAAATCTGCCGCTGTTGTTAATTTCGCACCGGAAAAAGGAAGCGTTGAGATACGGGAAATTTCGAAACCTACCATCGGGGAAGATGATGTTTTGCTCAAGGTGTCCCATGTTGGGGTATGTGGTAGCGATCTCCATCAATGGACCGCCGATCATAGTTGGCCCGTAAACTACCCAGTGGTATTGGGCCATGAATTCGGTGGGCATGTTGTTGAATTGGGAAATCGCGTAAAGGATTGGAAGGAAGGAGATCGGGTTGTCAGTGAAACCGCGGCCATAATAAATGCGGATAGTCCTCTCTCCCGCCAAGGGCTTTATAATCTGGATCCGGATAGAAAAGGTTTTGGCTACGGAGTGAACGGCGCCATGACGCAATTTGTGCGGGTACCGGCGAGATGCCTACATACCGTTCCCAAGGATCTTCCCTTTGAGCATGCCTGTTTAACAGAGCCCTGCTCGGTGGCCTACAACGCGGTTATCGTAAATTCGAATATTGGGCCGGGAGATCGCGTTATTGTCCTAGGTCCGGGTACCATAGGTATCCTATGTGCGGCCATGGCCAATTTATGTGGGGCCGAAGTAGCCCTAGTAGGTTTGGAATCTGATACCGAGCGGCTAAAAACCGCACGACACTATAATTGCCATACCATCATTGGAGATGCTTCCGACTGGTCAAAAAAGAAAGATGGATTGGGGGCCGACTGTGTCATCGATGCCGCTGGTGTAAGCCAGACCCTGCAAGTCGCCCTTCAGTTGGTTCGCCCCAATGGTCAGATAACCAAGGTAGGCTGGGGGCCCCAACCACTTAACTTCTCCTTGGATCCCTTGGTTCAAAAAAATGTACGATTGCAAGGAAGTTTTAGCCACAACTGGCCTATCTGGGAGAAAGTACTGTCCTTACTGCAATCGGGTCGTCTTGATGTAAAACCCATTATAGGTGGAATTTGGGGCGTGGAAGAATGGCATACCGCATTTACGGCCATGCATTCAGGACAAGTGATAAAGAGTATTCTGCAACCGAATTAATGAACCATGCGATTAGAAAATAAGGTTATTGTAGTTACCGGAGGCTATACGGGGATCGGCAACGCCATTGTCCGCGCCTGCCTAAGGGAAGGGGCCCGTGTAGTCGCCAACGGATTACGAGAAGAAAAAGCCGAAAAGGTAATCAACGAATTGGGTACCGAGAATTTGGTGGTACATACCCAGGACGTTACCGAGGAAACAGCCCCCGAAAAACTTGTCCAAATCGCCATGGATTCCTTTGGCAAGCTGGATGCCGTGGTCAATAACGCGGCCATCATACAATCCTCCAATATCGCCACTACGGATATGGACTTTCTAAAACGGATGCTGGCGGTCAATACTTTGGCGCCCTTTGCCATCATACAATCGGCCCTACCCTATCTCACGGAGACCAAGGGCTGTGTCTTGAACATTGGTTCCATAAACGCCTGGAGCGGTGAACCCAATTTATTGGCCTACAGTATTTCCAAGGGAGCCCTAATGACCATGAGCCGAAACCTGGGCGATACCTTGTTTCGGGAAAATGGGGTTCGGGTAAATCAGATCAATCCAGGATGGGTATTAACCGAAAATGAATTGGCCAATCAAAAAGCATTGGGAAAGAAGGAGGGTTGGTACAAGGACATTCCAGAACTGTTTGCACCCGCCAAAAAACTGCTTAAGCCGGAGGAGATCGCAGCTGCGGCCATCTTTCTACTTTCCGATGAATGCGGTCCCGTTAGCGCGCAGATCATAGAACTGGAACAATACCCCATGATAGGTAGAAATGTCGCAAAGACCTGGTAGACCTTTGTAATCGATCTTGGACAGTTAGGGACTAGAAGTTTGAAAATAATCAAAAACCATAAATCCGCAATACTTTGCCAAAACTAGCCGTTTTTCCAAAAGCCTTTATGCAGGCGCTTTGTAAGGATGGAACCATGAAGGTTTCCGAATGGATCCAATTGGCCAACAATCTCGATGTTCATGGACTGGAATGGTATGCCGGTTTTTTGGAGATGGAAAATAAGGCCAACTGGCCCCTGTTCCGAAAGCAGGTGGAAGATTGTAAAAAAAGTATCCCTATGCTTTGTTGTTCCCCGGATTTTACGCATCCCGATGCGTCCTTTCGGCAAAAGGAAATCCAAAAGCAACTGAACTGGATAGAAATGACCCATGTATTGGGAGGAAGCTATTGTAGGGTATTGTCCGGTCAACGGCGACCCGATCTAAGCATTGAACAAGGTGTGGATCTAGCTGCGGAATGTATCGAAACTTGTTTGCCCAAAGCTGAAAAATTAGGCGTGACCTTGATCTTGGAGAATCACTATAAGGACGATTTTTGGGAGTACCCTGAATTTGCCCAGCAAATGGATGTGTTCTGTACCCTAGTGGATAAAATAGACCATCCCTACTTTGGTGTAAATTATGACCCAAGCAATACGTATTTGGCCGGAGAGGATCCATTGGAACTGTTGTATCAGGTGTCCGACAGGGTAGTTACGATGCACGCCAGTGATCGTTATCTTATCGAGGGAACCTTGGAAGACCTTAGGAAGGAGGAAAATGATTCCGTAGGGTATGCCAAACGATTGCGCCATGGGGAGATTGGTCAGGGCCTAAATGACTATGATGCCATTTTTACCGAATTGAAACGCGTGGGCTTTGACGGTTGGATCAGTATTGAAGATGGTGTGGACGGTATGGAGCAACTGGAACGTAGTGTGCTGTTCCTTAGAAAAAAAATAAAACAGTATTGGCCGGAATTCAATTAGTGTTCCTATTGAAACGGTTTTGTCAACCGCCCGTTTTCAGAATTGTTATCTAAGGTTATCCAATTTAGAGGTCTACTGTCGCGTCTTCACGATATCATTTGCTTCCCTACTTTCTCCAGAACAACACTCTTTAGTTATAAGGGCTATTCTTCCATCATTTTTTAGAATTCTCCGAAACCCGAATCCACTATTTGGTGGATTATCGCAAATAAAAAATCAAGATTTAATTAAAAAAAATTGAGATTTAGTGTAACTTTTTAAAAATGCTGTGGTCTTTAATTCAAATGACAGAAAATAAAAAGTTCATTTAACATTCTGACTATTAATTATTTACATTCCGGTTGAAGGTAATTTTGAACGAAACAAATGTTAAATAATACATAAAATAGTACCTTTTTATACATAGTACTGTAACAAAAAATATTTTAGGTCGTCTATTAGTCAGAAGTCAATTAAAAAACAACATAGAAAACTATTAAAAACTAAAAATTATGAAAGCATCATTTACAAAAACAGCAACAGAATCAAAATCGGGACAGTACTTCTCCTCTTTCAGCGGTAGCAAAAGAGCACAGTGGGCACAGTACAGAAATTTCAACCGATAATACAGATCAAAAAACAACAACATCAACAACATAAAAAACTAGAAATCATGAAAGCATCATTTACGAAAACGGCAACGGAATCCAAATCGGGACAGTACTTCTCCTCTTTCAGCGGTAGCAAAAGAGCACAGTGGGCACAGTACAGAAATTTCAACCGATAATACAGATCAAAAAACAACAACATCAACAACATAAAAAACTAGAAATCATGAAAGCATCATTTACGAAAACGGCAACGGAATCCAAATCGGGACAGTACTTCTCCTCTTTCAGCGGTAGCAAGAGGGCAAAATGGGCACAGTACAGAAATTTCAATCGTTAATCCCAACAAATATGTGGGGGCACGTCATCACTAAACGAACAATATCATGGAAACATTCATCAATCAATCGGTAACGGAGTCCAGCAGGCTTGCCTTTTTGAGCAATGTTGAGGATAGCAAGCGGATCCGTAGAACACATCAGACCTATTGCCTCCACTAAACGGTCTGTCTAAATACATGACTAATGGGGATACACTTCATCAATGTATCCCTTTTTTTATGCCCGAGATTTAAATTCGGTCCCATCTTCGGACGGGACTTGGAAAAAAATGGATATCTGATCATTTACCATTTCAAATATTTTAAAAAAAGCATCCCTCTTCCCAATTGAACAAAAACTGGCGTAGTCTTTTTGTATCTTCGAATAAAACATTTGGCTATGTCCGACCCCAAGAAACTATCGAAGGCTTTTCTACTATTTGATCAAGCCAACAGTGAAGATCCCAACCAGGAGGAGTATTTGGGTAAAACCTATCCCAAGGAATTGCTCTATGCCATGCGTATGACCGAAAGATTGGGCAGCTATGCCCCTAATGCCCATGAGGCCTTGCAACTTACCGCTCGTTGCCAACATATCCGACGGTGGGAAATACCAAGGGACTCTTATCCCATGGATCGAATCGGTTACTTGAAGTGGCGACAGGAATTGAAAAAGTTCCATGTCCAAAAAGCCTCCGAAATTCTGAAAGAAGTGGGTTATGAAGCGGATATTATTGAAAAGGTTTCCTTTCTGTTGGAAAAGAAACAGCTAAAGAAAAATGAGGATACACAAACCTTGGAAGATGTGATATGTTTGGTGTTTTTGGAGTTTTATCTGGAACCCTTCTCCGAAAAGCACCCTGACGAAAAGAGCTTGGAAATTCTCCAGAAAACCTGGCGCAAAATGTCCGGGAAGGGGCAGCAAGCCGCATTGGACTTGCCGCTATCCAAAAAGGCATATGAACTGGTTGCCAAAGCTATTAAAGAATGAATATAAAAAACAGGTATGGAGGATGAATCAATAAAAGTAGTGTCTTATGGAGCGAAATGAACTCTATCCTATATTCCTAAAGGTGTCCCAATTGAACGTTCTTATTGTGGGCGGAGGCAATGTAGCCTTGGAAAAACTTACCTTTTTATTGAAGTCGAGCCCAAACGCCAAAGTCCAAATGGTCTCCAAAATGTTTCGGGAAGACACCATTGCATTGGCCAGGGAATTTGATGTGGAAATGGTCGAGGCCGCCTATGACGACAGTTACCTGGAAGGTAAACATATGGTCGTGGCCACCACGGACCATGTTTCCGTAAACGAGCTGGTATACCATGACTGTAGAAAGCGGAGTATTTTGGTGAATGTGGCGGATAATCCCCCATTTTGTGATTTTTATATGGGTGGTATCGTTACCAAGGGTAATGTAAAGGTGGCCATCTCCACCAATGGGAAATCGCCTACTACGGCAAAACGCCTACGCCAATTTTTTGAGGATGTTATTCCAGACAATATTGACGATCTTGTTAAAAACCTGAATGAATACCGGAAAACCCTAAAAGGTGATTTTGAGGAAAAAGTGGAGGCGTTAAACGAATTTACGAAGGGGCTGGTCAATAAAAAATAAACCAAAATGATATCAGGGCAATCTTTTATTGGATCTATTGACAAAGACCTAAGTTGCGGCCCTTTGCAAAAGAGGAAATGCCGGGAGAAGATGGAATTCAATACCAATACCTCTACCTAACCCTTGAGTTCGTTTTGATGGTGCTCTCGTAGTGTTCTACATCTCATTTTTCTTCATTTCCTTACCTTTATCCAGCATTCCTTCCTACCCAAGATGAAAAGAAAATACCTTATACTTTTGAGTTTGCTCATTATAATCCCCTTGCTGCTCATCTTGTTATGCAACTTCATCATAGATACATCAGCGGAAGAAAAAACATTTTCAAGTGTAGATAGGATTCCCAAAAACCGGGTAGGATTGGTATTGGGAACCTCGAAAAAACTGGTCGGCGGACAGGAAAACCCGTATTACACCTTTAGGGTCCAGGCTACGGTAAGACTCTTTAAAGCAGGTAAAATCGACTACATTCTTGTGAGTGGGGACAATGCCACAATTTATTACAATGAACCTTCCACTATAAAAAGGGATCTGGTAAAAAAAGGCGTTCCTCAAGAAAAAATATTTTTGGACTATGCGGGTTTCCGGACCTTGGATTCCATGGTGCGGGCCAAAGTGGTTTTTGGATTGGATAGCGTAACGGTAATTTCACAAAAATTCCACAATGAACGGGCCATTTATCTGGCCGAAAAAAAAGGGCTTGCCGCTATCGGTTATAATGCCCGGGACATAGCGGGCCAACAAGGTTTTAAGGTACAGCTTCGGGAATATTTCGCTCGGGTAAAAGTCTTTCTTGATCTTTTGTTCAATACCCAACCCAAATTCTATGGGGAACCTGTAGAGATACAATAATGCATTCCTTGGTTTAGTCCAAAATACCGTATTTTAGACCCTATAACCGCCAAACTATGTCAAAAATCAAAACGCTGATCAGAAACCTTGGGCCGGGTCTCTTGTTTGCCAGTATGGCCATTGGCACTTCGCATTTGGTCCTCTCTACCAAGGCAGGGGCCCAATATGGTTGGATTATGGCCATTCCCATCATATTGGCGAATATATTCAAATATCCTTTTTTTGAGTTTGGCGTTCGCTATACCAATGTCACCAATAAGACCCTAATAGAAGGCTATCTAAATCGTGGTAAGGGGTATCTATGGTTCTACGCCTTTATCACCTTAATAACTACGTTTACCATCTTGGCGGCCCTCTATACGGTGACTGCAGGGCTTTTTATCAATCTTTTCAAAATCTCGGGTATTTCAGTGGGTATGGTCGCCCTGGGACTATTTGCATTTATCAGTTCCCTATTGATCATAGGACGTTATAAATTCCTGGAAGTCTCCTTGAAGTTTGTGGTATCCATTCTATTCGTTGCCTTGATTGTAACCACCGCTCTAGTGGTCTTCAAGGGACAGGTGGCCGAAGTGGAGAATTTTACCCCACCCCCTATTTTTAACGAAATTGGAATTCTGTTCTTGATAAGCCTTATGGGCTGGATGCCTACCACCGTGGAGGCTTCCAGTTGGGTAAGTCTATGGAGCATTGAAAAATGGAAGGGGCAGAAAGAAAAACCGCCTTTAAAGGAATCCTTACAAGAATTTAATACCGGTTATCTTATGACGGCACTTTTGGCCCTCTTTTTTTTGATTATCGGTTGGATGACCCTTTATGGAACAAATACGGAACTCAGTGGAAATGCAACGACATTTGCCGATCAAGTGGTACAATTATTCACCACCCACATTGGGCCTTGGGCCTACATTTTTATAGCGATATCGGCTTTTGCGACCATGTTCAGTACTTGTATGACCGCACATGATGCGGTTACACGGGTAGCCCTGGACATTATTGATCTATTGAATCCAAAAGTTCAATTGACCGGAAAGAAGGGTTATTTCGCACTGGGAGTACTTGTACTGGCCGCAGTTAATTTTGTGGTAATCGCCACTTTTAGTGCCAATATGGGAAAGCTTGTTGCCCTAGCGACTTTTGTGTCATTCGTGGTAGCTCCTATTATTGGCTATATGAATCTGAAAAATGTAATGAGCGAAGAAATTCCACAGATTCATCGTCCTAAAAGAAGTCTGCGCATCCTGACCTATTTGGGCATCGTCTTTTTATCCCTTTTTTCCTTGCTCTATTTTTGGATGATCGTTTTTTAATGCTATCCTGTTCTCAAATTGTATTCCAGGAAATGTCTTGAGAAGCTTATTCCAGTTCCGAATAGTTCTCTACCACGATTAATGTACGTAAGTTTTGGTTGTGCAAAAACTCCAAACAATACACTCCATCCGTACAATTATTAAGTATTTTTGCCTCTCCAAACCCTTCGGCCGACAAGATATTTGAGGAAGGTACACCTTCCGCCGAAAGATATTTTTTAACTGCCTCCGCCCGCTGTTGGGAAATTTTTTTGTTGGTATACTCGCTTCCCCGACTATCGGTATAGGATTCTATACGGAGATGCATTTCAGGAAATCTATGTACTACTTGGACAACTTTATCCAACTCCGCTATCATATCCTCGGAGAGGTCGCTCTTTCCTCTGGCGAAAAGGAAATCATTCAACTTAAGAACTGTTTTCCCTTCCTTTTCCTCAACAACTTTTTCCAAGGACAACAATTCAATATCCAAAGGTGCTTTTTGAATTTCCTCGAGCGCACTTTCATCGAATGTGTTAGTAAATCTGGAATACCGCTCCTTACCCACTTCCAATACAATTCCATCGGGCCATGGAAGTTCTATCCGAAATGTTCCTTCTTCATCCGTATACACCTCTTTGATCAAAATTTTGTTTTTATCCAAAATCCTAACAGCTGCCTTTTCGATTCCCTGTCTTTTCCCTAGTTCCCTTATATTTCCATTCAAGACTAAAGTTCTCAGGCCAGGAACTCGGTCAATCTTAAATCCGTAAATGTCATCATTCCCCTTACCTCCTATTCTGTTGGATGAAAAGTATCCGGAATAACCCCCTGCATTATTGTCTTTGATAATAAAACCAAAATCATCCCGGGGTGAGTTGATTCCACTTCCCAAATTAACGGGAATACTAAAGGTACCGTCAGGCTGCAAATTGGTCTTATAAATATCCATACCGCCTAGTCCATAAAAAATATCGGAGGAAAAATACAGGCTCCCATCAAAAATATAAGGCGCTATTTCATTTCCGGCAGTATTTACACGGGGGCCCAAATTAAAGGGTTCGGACATAATCTGTCCATTACTGGTATTTACGTAATAAATGTCCGTGCCCCCATAGCTATCCTCAAAATTGGCAGCAAAGTAAATCCTATCGGTGGATTCCTCAAAAAACGGATAGTAAAAGGAGGTACTTAAATCCTTTAGGATAAACCTAAAAAGGCCATTCGAATATAGGACACCCATGGCCAAGGAATTTTTACCATTCCTGTCAAAGGCAAGTCGCCCATCTTCCGTATTGGAAAGGATATAAAAAATCCTGTCCAAACCTTCGGCATAAAAGGGTGTCGATTTGTGATATTTGGACGTCGGTATTATGGTAAATGGATTGGAATTAAGTACGTTCCCATCCGATCCGATCCGGGCCACATAAATATCCAAATAGGCATCTCCCGAAGGTTCATATATTTTTTTTGATTTTTGAATACGCGAGCTACTGAAAAGCAGCCTATCCTTATAAAAAGTAGGTGAAAAATCCGCCTGGGGGCTATTGGCATCGATATTGAAAATTTGAAAGTCCCTATCGGCATTGGATTCAGAATTCAGCAATTGGGAATTGAAATCGACATTTTCCAATAATTGGCCGGGTAACATATCCTTTTTTGTCTCCAGAAAGGCCTGTATCCTATCCTTTTCCAAGTTCTTGGCCATACTTTGTAGCATCTTATTGAATTGATGCACGGACATAATCGTATCCTTGGTATTGACCTGAAGATAAATTTTGGAAGCATTCCGATAATCCCCAGTATGGAAATAGGAATCGGCAAGATTCAAGAACTGATGATTGGTCATCAATTTTCCGTCCCGCATCTGCTTTTGATATTCCGCGATGGCATCCGCGTAGGAATAACCATAGAACAGTTTATCCGCCTTGGACATTTTCTTTTCCTGTGCCAAGCAAACAATCGATACTACCCAGAATGCTAAAAATAAAACCCTTATTTTCACACGTTTAAATCTTTATAATTATTTGATTTCATGTTAATTATAAAATTGAGAACGTATGCAACCGCTACGCTCTCGCATTAAAAATTTTAACATTACCTTTTGTGAAAAAATGTCTAAAATTTATTAATGCTCGTTTCATTAGGAATATCATTTAAAAGAACCTTGGTGTGTCAATTTGCTTTGGTTGATCCTTATTATCAGGTTTCTCATCTTTTGAACGCCCTTTACCTTTACCTAAATAAAACTTAAGAATAATTTCATGGGAACCATTATTGAACTCCCCAAGTAAATTGGTGTTATAGTCATAGGAATAGCCAATAAACGTACTACTGGAAACCTGAAAACCGGCCAACCCGCTAATCGCATTGTCCACACGGTAGGAAGCGCCTGCCGTGAATCTTTCGTTGATTAGAAAATTTGCGGAAATGTTCGTGTTCAAAGGTGCCCCGCTGACGTAATTCAACAAAAAAGCGGGTTTGAATTTTAAGGTTTCCGACAAGTCGAATACATATCCCCCGATGATATTGAGATGTAGATCATCCTCCACAATAGCAGCTACGTCCTCGTCGTAAATCCCATCGGTTAGAAAGTTGGGTACGGAGAGTCCAAAATACCAAACATCATCGCTGTATAAAAATAACCCTGCTCCAATGGTGGGATAAAAATTGTTAAGGGGGCTACGATTCAATATCGGTTCTCCCGGATTCTCAAAAGTTCCCTTGGAGAAATCAACATCGAGAAAACCTCCTCCGACATCCATCCCAAAGGATAGCATGGTGTTATAGGTTACGTTAAATTGGTACGAATAGGACAAATCCACATAAGTCTGGGTTACGGGCCCCAACTGATCGTTCACTACATTAAATCCTAGACCGTGCTTTTTATTCTCAAATGGGAAATTGACACCAAAACGAATGGTCCTTGGCGACCCCGGAATATCCAGCCATTGTGCACGATACAAACCAATGATCTCCGGATTCTCCACACTGCCCACATAGGCCGGATTAAAACTACCGATATTGTACATGTACTGTGTGTATTGGGGTTCCCTTTGGGCCTGGCCCTTGTACGTACTGCATAGGGCGGTAAGTACAAGGAAAAAACAAATGTATTTGTAAAGCGATTTACCTATATTATATGCCATAGATATATTATCTGATAAGCTGAATCCAGCCTTTTCTTGGTTGGGAACCGTCCCCAAGATCTAATATGTAAAAATAGGTGCCATCCGGTGCCTGCTCATTTTTCCATGTTCCGTCCCAAACATTATCATCCGTCATATTCTGGGTGGCAAATACTTGATTACCGTAACGATTAAAAATTTCCAACGAGGTGTTCGAAAAAGTACCTATGTCCCTAATTGTTAAAAAGTCATTGGTCCCATCCCCATTAGGTGAAAATTGATTGAACACAAACCCCGGATCGGCCTCGGTCGGTAAACTCACGGTAACCGTGGCCGTGGCCTCGTTATTGGCTGGGTTGCCATCGGCAGGGGAAGATCGTAGAATGGAAGCAGTATTCGCAAAAGTACCTTCAACAGGAAGTATTGTCCCCGTAATCTCCAAAGTAGCTTCCTGCCCTCTCGGTAAGCTTGGAATTTCCCATAAGCCTGAGTCAATGTCATAATTTCCTATATCCGCAGTAGAGGTAACGTTGGTAATCCGGCCGTCCGGACCTATAGGTAAAATATCCTCCACAACAATATTGGAAATCACATCGTCTTCCGTGGATTCATTGGAAACGATCAATACAAATGTTATTTCTTGGCCTACCAAAGGATAGATGTTGATGGCGTTTCTATCATTTCCAATCCGTGCCAGCTTTCGAAGTTCCAGATCAATTCCCTCCGGTAAATCGATATTTAAGGTAACCGTAGCACTATTGTTGGCCGTAGTATCGTCTATTGGAAAAGAATCCAAAAGTTCGGCCGTGTTGGTATAGGGGCCACCTTCCAAGACATTCACTACAATATCCAGGCTTGCACTTTCCGAAGCATTGAGTTCGGGAATAGTCCACTCCCCGGTATTCTCATCATAACTGCCCACGGAAGGTTCATCGGAAACAAACTGAAAGCCGGTTTCCAAAAGATCTCCGACCAGTATGCCACTAGCTTCCCTATCCGAGGTATTGGTTATGGTAATTGTAAAGGTCACTTGACTGCCGATAACTGCATTTTCATTGTCCACAACTTTTGTAATCGCCAAATCTACGGGTGTAGGGTTACAATTGGGATGGTCTGGATTGGGATCACAGGGATCGTCGGGATCGGAGCCATTGGCTTCTTCCTCGGGATCCGAAATATCATCCCCATCAAAATCACATTGGCCGTTTTGCCTAGAAGGAATACATGGGTCGTCATTTGCGGGATCTTGTTGATCGACGACCCCGTCGGAATCACTATCCAAAATATTGGAATCCAAAGCATCTATAATACCATCGTTGTCCTCGTCCAAAGGATTCTGAACATCGCCACCTACCTCTACACCATCATTGATGCCATCGCCATCTGTATCCGGATTGGTGGGGTCTGTTCCCAGTGCGACCTCCTCGCCTCCTAGCAATCCATCGCCATCTTCATCGGTATCACAACTACTTACCGATATGGTAACAACGGAAGACTCGTTCGTACAGGGTGCCTGTGCTCCCGTAGTGGTGAAGGTGAAAACATAATCTCCGGCCGGCTGGCCTTCAAAATCAACTAGATTAACCCCGCTTGCAATCGTCCCTCCGGAGGGTTGCGAAGTCACTACCCATTGACCTACATCCTCTCCGGTCAACTGATCGGCAAGATTCAGCGTAGTTATGCCGAAAGTAGAATCATTACATGAGGAACCATCGGTAGGAGTACCAGCGGAAACCTGGGGAACAATAGTAGCTGTAACTTCTTCTCTTGGTGACGACGTACAACCATCCGCAGTGGCTTCTACGTAATACGTGGTGGTGGCACTCAAATCAGGCATTACGGTAGATCCCGAAAAAAGGGCCGTACCTCCGCTAGGCACAGTGTACCAATTAAAAGTCGGTGGTTGGGTTTGACCTGGTATATTTCCCGTTACCTGTAATTCCACAGGCCCGGGACCACATCGTTCCCCATCGGTCGTTCCGGTTATGACCGGTATGGGGTTCAAGCGGAGTTCCACCTCTAAAAAGGGGCTGGCGCACTTATTGGCATCATCCCAGTAGAACCCAAAATAAGATCCCCCACCCGTTACGTTAATAGCACTTGATACCAAATGGGCCGCTTCATCCGAAGTATCGGAAAGCGTACTCCATCGCAATTCGGTGCCTACAGGTCCGCTACCCGTAACGAAATTGTCCAAATCCACAACAATACTGTCCCCACAGTACTCGGTGTCCGGGGCACTAGGATTTAAAGTAGGTGCCAAGTTTCCCGCTATACAGGGATCACAGTCAATAACGGTAATCGTCACATCAACGGATTCGTTGGTACAAGGGGCAACAGCATTGTTCGTTGTATAGGTATATATATATGTTCCTAAAGGTTCGTCTTCAAAGTCAACAAGATTACCGCCTCCGGGGTTAATTATGGTAGGACCCGAAGTGAACGCCCAGTTACCCGAATCATTATTTTCTATTAAATCGTCCAAATCGATTTCTGTATCCCCAAAATTATCATCACTACAGGCATTGGCATTGGTAGTGTTCCCTGCAGATGGTTGTTGACTCACTGTGGCCACCACGGCACTCCTCGCAGAGGTACACCCATTTAGGGAAGCCTCTACATAGTAAGTTGTGGTAGTGGCAATGCTAGGCGTTGAAAAACTCGTACCTGTACCTATACTTGTACCACCCGTATCCGTAGCAAACCAACTTAGGGTTCCGGAATCTGCCGTGGCTCCCAAGGTCAGGGTTCCCGGGCCACATCTGGAGTCAGGGGTAGTGCCCGTAATAACAGGAATAGGATCTATGGTAGCGATTACCGCCGTTCTAGCCGAAGTACAACCATTTAAAGTAGCTTCCACGTAGTATGTGGTGGTGGTGTTTATACTCGGAGTCACAAAACTCGTGCCCGTTCCAATACTTGTTCCTCCCGCGGGTGCCGTATACCAGCTTAGGGTACCCGCACTAGCCGTAGCACCCAATGTAACCGTTCCGGGACCACATCTAGAATCTTCAGTTGTGCCCGTTATCGAAGGGGTTGTACCAAAGGTGAGTGTTACCGATGAAGTAGGACTAAAACAAACGTTGGCCGCATCCCAGTAGACCGCATAATACGTATTCGATACTGATACAGAGGGGTTGGCGGCGAGTAAGTCTCCTGCACCAGTCGGGTTCGGATTGGTACTCCAACGCAATTCGGCTCCTGCGGGCGCACTTCCGGCACCTCCCTGTACAAAACCATCCAGGCTTTCCCCGGCCGAATCACAAAATTCCGTAGGGTTACCTCCCAATATGGTCGGTGCCGTAAATCCTGCAAAACAATCATCGTCTTGAATTGTAATATCCACACTATCATTGGCACCATCTATCGGAAACAAAGTCGCATTACTGGTTGCATCTACTCGTAACCTTACAAATTCATCCGGTTCAATATCCGTATCGTCCAAAACATTTAAAGCTACCGTAGCAATCTGCTGCCCATCCGGAATATCAATGGACGGTGGAAAAGCACTAAAATCCGTACCCTGTGTAGCCGTTGTGGCAATGCCAACATTGATGGTAATGGTTATGGGCCCTCCCGTATTGTTAACACCTCCAAGGTCAATGGTATACTCTCCATTGTTACTTGGTTCCGAAGCATCGCCATCAGAAACGGATATACTTACCAAGCCCTGGTCGTCATCAATTATATTGGCTGTTGCCCTGTCCGCCAGCAGATTTATGATTCCTACATCGGTTCCTGTCAATATTACTGTCAATGTCTCGTTTCCCTCTATTAGAACATCAATCCTTCGGGCAATTTGAATGTCAACAAAAGTTGACGAAAAAGTGCTTCCCGGTAAGACAACTGTATTTGTAGCTGGTGGTGTATAGTCAACACCTGAGGTTGCGGTGTCCCCAACATCACCAACAGAAAAGGTTACATTGATATCCGGAGCATTGAGTACGGCTGTCCTAGTTACCCTAAATATGGCTAGGGCAGATCCATCTTCATTAGCATCGCCAATTGCGGTAATCGAAATATCCTGTGCCCGTACAAAAGTGCTCAATGACAGAAAAAGTAGCCAACAGAAAAAACTTGTTAAGGTTATGGCTTTTTTGGACGGGGTATCCATTGTATCTTTCTTTTTCACTTCTTATTTTTTTACACCTGCCGAAAAAGGTTAGGCGCAATTGCCGATGAAGCAATTAAGTACATAACACATCGGCATATGTATTTTCTCGAATTCTAATTCAAGTGGGGTTGGTGGGTTATCCGAAAAATGGACTCAATATTACTAAAAAAAATAGCCCAGTCCTTAAATTAAAGGATTAAATAGGGCTTTTTCGGATGAAATACAATAATTAAAGATGAACACAACTTATTGGATTTCGGCGGATGAGGCATCGGCATCGGCTACAATCTTCTTTATCAACCCTTGTAATACCTTTCCAGGGCCTACCTCAACAAATTTAGAGGTGCCATCTTTGGACATATTCTGGACACTCTGGGTCCATTTCACGGAGGCTGTTAATTGGGCAATCAGATTTTTCTTGATCTCTGATGGATGAAGGACCGCAGTAGTACTTACATTCTGGTAAATTGCGCATTTGGGATCATTAAAGGTAGCTTCCTCAATGGCAGCCGCCAGTTCCTCCCTGGCAGGTTCCATTAAAGGGGAATGAAATGCTCCGCCAACGGGTAACACCATGGCCCTCCGTGCACCGGCTTCCTTTAATTTTACACAGGCTTCATTTACGGCATCCACTTCCCCGGATATCACTAACTGGCCCGGACAATTATAATTTGCCGGAACTACTATTCCGGAAATTTCTTCACATATTCTTTCAGTGATAGCATCTTCCAGCCCCATAACTACGGCCATAGTACCAGGCTTTAGCTCACAAGCCTTCTGCATGGCCATTGCCCTTCGCGATACCAATTGTAGTCCATCTTCAAAACTTAAGGCGCCGTTGGCCACCAGGGCCGAAAACTCACCCAGGGAATGCCCCGCGACACTATCGGGCTTAAAATTGTCGCCCATGACCTTACTCAGTATTACCGAGTGTAGAAAAATAGCAGGTTGGGTAACCTTCGTTTGTTTTAAATCCTCCGCGGTACCTTCGAACATGATATCGGTAATCGAAAAACCTAGAATATCATTGGCCTGTGAAAACATGTCCTGGGCAATGGGATACCCCTCATAAAGGTCCAAGCCCATTCCAACGAATTGCGCTCCCTGACCTGGAAATACATATGCGTTCATAGTTGTTGTTTTGACCCCACAAATATAGGAATTAAAGATTGTCGGTTAGTTTGGATCGTTTGTTTTTTGGATTGCACCCGGTACGCTGCCTAAATACCGTCAAATGCACTTGCCGTACTACTTAAACCAACTGGAATACTTTACATAGTTGTTGGCAATCCTATCTATCTCCCCAGAACTTAATTCGGGGCTTATGTCCTTTATTTTTTTAGCTGGCATACCTGCATAGACACTACCCGAGGGTACATGGGTTCCCTTGGTAACCACGGCCCCAGCTGCTATGATACTGTTACTTTCCACAACACAATCATCCATGATTATACTGCCCATACCCACCAATACATTGTCCTTGATAGTGCAACCATGGACTATGGCATTGTGACCAATAGAGACGTTGTCACCTATTGTGGTCGGTGATTTTAAATAAGTACAATGGATAACGGCACCATCCTGGACATTTACCTTATTTCCCATTTTTATGAAGTGAACATCCCCTCTAATTACGGCATTGAACCAAATGCTACATTGGTCGCCCATGTACACTTCTCCAACTATGGTGGCATTTTCTGCAATAAAGCTATCCTTTCCTAGTTGTGGGGTTTTTCCATTAACAGTTTTTATTATCGGCATGATGCGGAGTTAAATGTTGGGTGTTACGTTTTGGGTTTTGGTGCTTCGACTGCCCGAGGATGTCATTCAGGCGGGCCGCTCATCTTAATCGGTCTGTTGCTTCGACTGCGCTCAGCATGACATGTTTGGTGTTTGGTGTTTGGTGTTTGGTGTTTGGTGTTTGGTGTTTGGTGTTTGGTGTTTGGTGTTTGGTGTTTGGTAAAAAGAAAAAAATCGTGCATTCTCCTCGTTTCCATTCTTTGTCAAAAATAGGACAACAATTCCTTTTTCTTGGAGGCCGAGACCAAAAGTTCCTTCCCATTGGAGATGACTACGCTACCTCCCTTGCCTTTTCTATACTTCACCACTTCATTAACATTGACCAAGAAGGACTTATGGATGCGGGCAAAGGAAAAATCGGAAAGGGCCTCTTCAAAATATTTTAAGGTTTTGCTTACCAATATCTTCTTATTTTCCAAATAGATTTCCGTGTAATTGTCGTCCGCTTTACAATATAGAATTTCCGATACGTTCAACACCTGAAATCCATCCTGCTGGGGCAACGTAATTTTCCCCTCCACACCCTTTAGCTTGGGCTGTAGTACACGATCCTCCAAGTTTGCCTCGCGTTGCTTTATTTCCCTCACATAATCCACGGCTTTTACCAATTCATCAATGTTAATGGGCTTCATCAAGTAGTATGCGGCATGTTGGTTCAATGCATCCTTGGCATAGTGGTCGTAAGCCGTGACAAAAACAGTTTCGAACGTGCGTTCGGGAACCTGATCCAAAAGGTCGAACGCATTGCCAAAAGGCATTTCCACATCCAAAAAAATCAGATCTAAGGGATATTGTCCTATAAGGTCCAATCCTTCCTTGATGGAAGCGGCCTCACCTTTTAGGTTCACCTGCTTTGTGTACTTGTTTATGTAGTTTCTTAGGATTTCCCGGCTACTGGCCTCGTCCTCTATAATAATTGCATTGATTTCCATTACTTCTTTTTTAGGGTGAAAGTCACTTGGGTACCTGTGCCGTCCGCATTCAAATCCGAAATATGAATAGCTATTCTGTTCTTGTACATATCATTCAAAATAGCGATGCGCTTCGCTATGTTACCCATCCCCTTGGATTTCTGATTCCTTTGGTGTTTGGTCTTCAACTCTGCGGATTTCTTCCGACCGATGCCATTGTCCGATATGGTGATTTCCAAAGTCCCCTTACTCTGCTGCTTTAAACGTATTTTTAGGAATCCTTTTTCTTTCTTGTAGCGTAAACCATGCCAAATGGCATTTTCTATATAGGGTTGAAGTAGCATGGGGGGAATTTGGTAGGATTCGATATCCAAATGATCCCCTGAAACTATCTGATAGTCAAACTTGTCCGGAAATCGGGAATGTTCCAGTTTTACATACAGTTCCAGCAATTCCAGTTCCTTGGAAAGTGGAATAAAATCTTCTTCCGAGTTCTCCAAAACGGAACGCATTAGGGTAGAAAACTCGCTTAAATATCTGTTGGCACTTCGCTCATCGCTTTTAGCTATATAATTATTTACGGAATTCAGTGCATTAAATATGAAATGCGGGTTCATCTGTGAACGCAACGATTTTAAAGCGAGTAAGTTATTGGCCAATTTCTGCTGTTGATTGCTTCTGTAGAAGAAAAAGGCAGCCAAAGCGGTTAGGATAATACCGAAAATCAAGGAATAGATAATCCACTTCTGCCGTTTATTGCTTTCTTGAATCAACTGCTGTTCCGTAAGGGCCAAATCATACTTGCTCTGGGAGAGTTCACGTTCCTGTTCCAAGCCGGTTATCCGGCTCTGCTTGGCGGCGACTTCCCGATTGAACCTGGCCGCCCTGGAAATTTCCTGTTCCTTTCGAATATACAAGGTATCTACCAGGGCCACATAATCTTGATAGCTCTCTAGGGCCTTGGAATAATCTCCCTTGTATTTATAGATTTCGGACAATTTTCGTGTGGCATCTTTCTGTACTACCAAATCATCCTCGGAATCGGCCTCGACAATACTGCGCTCCAGGTAGGGAAGGGCCTCTTCATACTTATCCTGGGCAATGTAGGCATTGGCAATCTTGTAATTGATACGTTGGGAAGTAATGGTATCCGCTTCCCCTATCAAGTTGTTGTTATCTACAACCGGACTTGAAATTTCCTTTAATTCACTCAACGTTTTTTTGCGAAGCTGAATTTCCTCGTCATATCTATTCTTTTTATTGTAAAAATCGGCTACTTTTTCTTTTTCTTGAATAGCTCTTTGCGGTGCTTGTTGTCTGGCGAGCTCCAGCGAATTTCCATAAAAACCTTCGGCCTCCAAGGTGCGATTCTCATTCGCATAAGCATCCGCAATTTTGGAGGTAAGATCGGTCATCTTTGGGGTAATCTGGTTTTTTTTAGCCACTTTCAACCCCTCTTCGTAATAGGCAATGGCCGCGTCCAGTTGCTTAAGGCCTTGAAACGTATCCCCTAAAAATTGGTAAAGCTCCGTTTTTTGATAAGGCTCCAATTGCTTTATTTTTAGCAATGGCAAAAGCGTGGTTCGGGCGGCATCGAATTCATTGTTTTGTAAGTAGGCCTCTCCCAATAACAAAGAGGCTTTGACGGTCTTATTGGCCTCATTGGCATCCTTAAGATTATCTATGGCCAAGTCATATTGTCTGTGGTATAGATATACTTCCCCGAGCAGGGTCAGGGATTGGGCCAATTCCTTTTTATTTCCCCGTTTGCCCAATCCGGAAATGGATTGTGCAATGAAATCGATACTTTTTTCGATATCCGTTTTTTTATAGAGTTCGGCCGAGTCCAAATAGGTTTGATGTTCGGGTATCGACTCTTTTGAAAGACTACTTTTTCTAGCCTTCCTGTTGCTCCCAACATATCCTTCCACTAAAACATCTACATCCTCGTTACTGGTGATAGTGTGCCGTACCGTTTCGAATTCGGAACTTGTAAAAACAAGCTCATCCCCCAAACGGACATCTATGGTAAATTCGCCAAAAGCATTGGTTACGGTATACTCCCCGGCATTTGTGGAAACTTCCACTCCGGATATGGGCACACCCGTTTCCCTGCCTTTTACCGAACCTTTTATTTTCATCTGAACGGAGTTCCCGTTTACTTGGGAAAATCCGGTCGAAAGCAGTATCAGAAACAGAAACGTTATATAAAGATTCCTTTGCATGGTTCTATTATACCCTGTAAACTTAGGAGATTTTAACGGTACTGAAAAACGGGAAAACCCCAAAAACAAGACTTGAAAGACTGTGTTTTAGCCCTTTGATCGATCAAATGACCACTTTACGCATTCAAAAAACCACTTTGCTCATTCCCTATTTTTTAAGAAATAGTTTGCCTCTAGTTTTAGCCCGTAATCATAAATAAAATCAAAATGAAATTTGCACAACAACTTTTGGGTATTGGACTTTCTCTTTTTACCATAATCGTATATGGATGCGAACCAAAACCCAGCAGCAAGAATAAGGAGACCATTATTGCCCAGGCCATCCTGAACGAGAAAAAACCATCCAGCCATACAGTGAAAATCGCGCTACTACTGGATACAAGCAATAGTATGGACGGACTCATTAACCAGGCCAAAGCACAGTTATGGGATATTGTAAACAAGTTTACCCATGCAAAATGTGGAAATGAAGGTGCTCCAAACCTCCAAATTGCCCTATACCAATATGGTAATGACGAGCTTTCTTCCCGGGAAGGCTACATTCAACAGGTATTGGGCTTTAGCGATGATCTTGATGAAATTTCGGAGAAATTGTTTTCCCTTACCACAAACGGGGGGGAGGAGTATTGCGGAAAGGTCATCCAAACTGCCTTGGGGCAGTTGGATTGGGGCAAAAACCCGGACAATCTTAAAATGATCTTTATTGCCGGAAACGAGCCCTTTACCCAAGGAAAATTGAATTATGAGGATGCCGCTACACATGCCAAGGAGAAGGATGTTATTGTAAATACCATCTTTTGTGGGGATTACGAACAGGGTATCCATACCCGATGGAAGCACGGGGCCACCCTGACCGGAGGGGAGTACACGGCCATTGACCACAATAGAAAGGTGGTGCATATAGATACCCCGTATGACAACGTCATCATTCAATTGAATTCCAAATTAAACCGTACCTATATCTCTTATGGGGCCCTAGGACAAGAAAAAATACAGATTCAATTAGATCAGGACGAGAATGCCATGGAAATGGAAGAGGCCGTGGCCGTAAAACGTGCCGTAAGCAAAAGTTCCCGATTGTATAAAAATTCCAAATGGGATTTGGTGGATGCCTACGAAGAGGGGACCGTGGCCCTATCCGATATTCAAACAGATGAATTGCCCCCTGAATTAAAAAACAAAAATCCAAAGGAAATCGAGTCCTATATCCAGAAAAAAAGGGAGGAGCGAAAAAAGATCCAAAAGGAAATTCAGGAATTGAATATCAAACGGGAAATCTACATCACCAAAAACCAAAAAGAAAATTCCAAAGGCGATTTGGAAGGGGCTATGTTGGAAGCCATTGAAAAGCAGGCGGCCCAAAAAAATTACAAATGGGAATAAAACCCTTAAAGATAAACGCCTTGTTCGTTAATATGGGTAAGGCGTTTTCATTTTTACGGTCTTACTGTGCTGCCGGACAGTAACAATCGTAACGTCTTTCGGATTGTCCAAAATCGTATCCGACCGTAATCTGGTGAAATCCACCATTATCAAAACGGATATCTCCCATTTGATAGGAATAGTTATAGGACACCATGAAGTTTTTAATATTGGCACCTATTATCGGGGTAATTAGTTGTAATCGCTGTTCGCCAAAACTACCATCGGTTTGGAATTGGGCCCCATCAAAACTTCTTCGATAGGATAACCCGCCCCATAATCGTCCAAAACTGACATCCTTGTATACCTTGGCATTAATATCCACGGTTCTTTCCTCGGTAAACTCCGTCAACTGAAATAACACGGAAGGTTCGTATTGCCATTCGTTTCGGCCAAAGACATATCCGGCGGAAATCAGATAACGTCTTAGATTATCAAACTCTATGGCCGTGTACAAATCCCTCCCGGAACCTAAAACGTTAAGCACGGAAAAATGCGCATAAAATTCCATAAGACTGTAGGACATGCCCAAATCCATATTAAAATAGCTAACACTATTTCTAGTACCGGTAATAATGGGATCAGGAATTACAGAACGGAATTCCGTCTCATCCAAACTACTTTGAATAAGACCCCCACTAAGACCAAAGGACAATTGATTTAGATATCGGATATCGCCCCCTAACTTTAAATGGTGTGCGTAGGTCAATTTTAATCCGGTTTGGGAATGGTACCCATTGGCATCGTTAAAGAAAATGGCTCCTACCCCACTATTACTATCACCTAATCTAAAATGGGCATTCAAGGTCTGGAGATTGGGGGCTTCGTCCACACTAAACCATTGTTGTCTTATGGTTCCCCTAATCTTTCCACCTTCCCCAATACCCGCCATAGAAGGGTATACCAAATAGTAATTATCCGATAAATAGTCAAAATATACGGGAATCCCTTCTTGTGCAAATGACTGAAGGCCATAAGCAAGAAAGGAGCATAAAAGCAGTAAACGAAGTTTCATCAAATTTGGGGGGATATGAGTTAATATCGATAAATATAAAACATATAACGAATGAAACGCTACATTATTATATGTTTAAATACCGAGAAAATGGTTGTATTTTTGAAAAAAATTAGTAGCCATGAAGGAGTATAACATTACCGTAGTCCCAACCCAAAACCCTGCCATTTTAAAATTCGAGACCAATCAATTGCTCACCCAAGGAAATAACTATGAATTTAAAAACATAGACGAAGCCAAAAAATCGCCCTTGGCCCAGCAACTGTTTTACCTTCCCTTTATCAAAACCGTCTACATTTCCGGAAACTTTATAGCCTTGGAGCGGTTTGACATTGTGGATTGGGAGGATGTAAAAGATGAAGTAGCCCAACAATTGGTGGAGTATCTCAACGCAGGCGAACCTGTTGTCCTGGAAGAAGCAAGTGGAAAAAAAGTTCCCGTAACGGTCTATGCCGAGGTTACCCCCAATCCGTCTACAATGAAATTCGTGGCCAGTAGAAAAATTGTTCCGGAAGCTTTTGAATTCAAGAATATTGATGAAGCGGCGGAATCCGAGCTGGCCAAACAACTGTTCCATTTTCCTTTTGTAAAACAGGTTTTTTTGGATGAAAACTATGTTTCCATTAGCAAATATGAAATGGCCCAATGGGACGAAATTACCATGGAACTTCGTGAATTTATACGGGATTTTATCGCGGACGGGAAAGAAGCGGTATCGGCAGACGCAAGGGGCGTAAAAACTGTGAGCGACCCCAAGGAACAGGAAATCAGCGAAAATTTGGACGATATTTCCCTGCAAATTATAGACATATTGGAAGAATATGTGAAACCAGCCGTAGCCAGTGACGGTGGGAATATTCTTTTTAAATCCTATGAGCAAGAAAGTAAGACCGTGAACGTAATCCTTCAGGGAGCATGTAGCGGCTGCCCTTCTTCTACCTATACCTTGAAGAACGGAATTGAGACGATGCTCAAAAACATGATGGGCGAAAAGGTAAATGAAGTGGTTGCCCTAAACGGCTGATTTTGGCCATTTAATCTGTCATTCCGGTTTATATTCGCTAACTTTAATAGAATTAAAAACACAATCATTATGGCAGTTTTAAAAGTAATTGAGGTATTGGCAAACTCCGATGAAAGTTGGGAGGATGCCACTAAAAAGGCCGTGGCGGAGGCCTCCAAATCCGTAAAGAACATTCGATCGGTATACGTCAACGAGCAGAGTGCTACCGTGGACGATGGAAAAATAAAGGAGTACCGGGTAAACGTAAAAATTACCTTTGAGGTAAAGTAACCATTTTTCACATACGTAGGGTTAAGCCCGCCAATAGGCGGGCGTTTTTTTATGTTTTGTTTGCACTACCTTTGAATATGTCTTTCTCTAGATATGTGCTAGTGCTATTTTTCACCTTTAATGGGCTTGCCCAAAAAACCCAAAAGATGACCCATACCCATACCAATTCCCTGATCCATGAAACCAGTCCCTATTTATTACAACATGCCCATAATCCAGTCAATTGGCAAGCCTGGGATCCGAAAAGTCTTGAAACGGCCCAAAAAGAAAACAAATTATTGCTCATAAGTATCGGCTATGCCGCTTGCCATTGGTGCCATGTTATGGAACATGAGTGTTTTGAGGACGAAGAAGTGGCCGAAGTCATGAACCAAAACTTTGTAAACATTAAGGTGGACCGGGAAGAGCGCCCAGATATTGATCAAATTTATATGGATGCCCTCCAAATTATGACCGGTAGCGGGGGTTGGCCCCTCAATATTGTCGCATTACCGGATGGTAGACCTTTTTGGGGAGCCACTTATGTAAAAAAGGACAATTGGATCAACGTATTGGAACAACTATCCAATCTATACCAAAAAAATCCTTCAAAGGTGTTGGAATATGCCCAAAATATGACAGAGGGCCTAAATGCCATAAATCTAGTGGAGAATAAGCCGGATTTGGATATCATTACTTCCCAGGATTTAGGGAAGGGGGTAAAGCAATGGTCGCAATTTTTCGATAAGAAAATGGGCGGTTACCGGCGTGCGCCAAAATTCATGATGCCGGTCAACCTTAATTTCCTGTTGCATTATGGCACGATGGAAAATGATCAGGACATTTTAGATTATGTACACACCTCCCTTACCAAGATGGCTTGGGGAGGAATTTTCGACCACGTGGGCGGGGGATTCTCCAGGTATTCCGTGGATGCCAAATGGCATGTGCCCCATTTTGAAAAGATGCTCTATGACAATGGCCAACTGGTAAGTCTCTATGCAAAGGCCTATGCATCCTCAAAAAATGGACTCTACAAAAGTGTGGTTGAAAGAACCATTCAATTCGTGGGAAAGGAACTGATGAGTGAAAACTTCGGATTCTATTCTTCCTTGGATGCCGACAGTGTTGACGAAAATGGAAGCTTGGAGGAAGGGGCTTACTATGTCTGGCAAGAGGAGGGGTTGAAATCGATTCTGGGAAAGGACTTCCTGCTGTTTAAGGATTATTTCAACATTAATAGTTATGGGCACTGGGAGCATGGAAACTACGTGTTGATCCGTGATGAGTGGGATGAGGAGATTGCAAAAAAGCACTCCATTGAACCAAGGGATTTGAAAAACACTATTATGGATTGCCTTGAGCTATTGGAAAACGTACGTAACCAAAGAAATAGGCCCAGATTGGACGATAAAATCCTAACTTCTTGGAACGGTCTTATGTTAAAAGGTCTAGTGGACGCATACCGGTATCTCGGAAAAAGGGAATATCTGGACTTAGCCTTGAAAAGTGCCAAGTTTATCGAATCGGAATTGACTAAGGAAGATGGCGGACTTTACCACAATCACAAGAACGGTGTTAGTACCCTTAATGGCTATTTGGAGGACTATGCCTCCGTCATTGACGCATTTATTGGCCTATATGAAGTTACCTTTGACGAGAAGTGGCTGACAAGGGCCGAAGCATTAACCGATTATTGTGTTGAAAACTTTAGGGACGGGGAAAGTGGCCTATTCTTCTTTACGTCCAAGGAAGAACCCCGTCTTGTTCGGAGAACATTGGAAACCTCCGACAATGTTATCCCGGCATCCAATTCCATCATGGCCAAGAATCTGTTTAGATTGTCCAAAATCCTATTTGAAATGGACTATGGGGAAATCGCCCGACAAATGCTTATAAACATTCAGGAAAACTTTGAAAAAAACGCTCAAAGCCACGCCAATTGGATGCAACTGGCATATTATTTTCAGAAGCCTTTTTATGAAGTGGCCATTGTAGGAGGGCAATACAAAGAAAAGGCCAAGGAATTGCATTCCCTTTATTTGCCCAATGTAGTCCTGGCCGCCACAAAAGAGGAAAGTAAACTGTTATTATTGCAAAATAGATTTAGACCAAAGGAGACCCTGTATTATGTTTGTGAGCAAGGTTCATGTAAACTTCCTGTGTCACAAACTAAAGAGGCTTTGAACCAATTGCAATTTCAGAATCAATATTAACAATTGTTTAATCCTTTCTTTTTAATCGGGAATTTGTATTATTTTAAATTTCAATAAACCAAAATGCTATAAAATGGAAAAATTTACGGATTGGCAAGCACACATAGACGAAGCCATAAATTGGGTTTGGAATATTCTTCCAGACGTGGTCATGGCAGTTATTATATTAATCGTAGGTCTCTGGGTCATTAAGTTTATCAACCGTCTGGTAAGAAGGTTTTTTGATAAGGCCGATTACGATCCCACCTTGGAAACCTTCCTACAGAGTTTTATACGCATTGGGCTAAAGGTCGTTCTCTTTGTATTGGTAGTTACCCAGTTAGGCATAAAATCATCATCCTTGGTAGCTATAGTGGGCGCAGCCGGACTCGCCATTGGTCTTGCCTTACAGGGTTCGTTATCCAATTTTGCCGGAGGAGTGCTGATTCTGCTTTTCAAACCTTTCAGGGTCGGGGATTTTATTTCGGCCCAAGGAGTGGACGGAACGGTAAAGGAAATATCCATATTCACCACAAAACTCAACACCTTTGGCAACCAAGTAGCCATTATTCCCAACGGGCAGTTGAGCAACAACAATATCATCAATTACAATGCGGAAAGCACCCGACGGGATAAAATAGATATCGGCATAGGGTACGGATCCAACATAAAGAAGGCGAAGGATATCCTTTTAAAAATATGTACGGACAATGAAGACATCCTAAAAGAACCAGTCCCCGAAGTTTATGTGGGGGAACTTGCCGATAGTTCGGTAAACCTTACGTTACGCTTTTGGGCAAACAATGATGTGTTCTGGGCAGCCCATTTTTATGTGATGGAAGAAATAAAACTTCAATTTGATGAAGCCGGGATTGAAATCCCTTTCCCGCAACGGGATATCCATATGAAAACGGAAACTATTTCGTAACTTTTACTTCAGCAAAACCGCCATCAAATGAAGTAGCCATGGGTCTTCCCGTTAGTTTTTTAATGATTCCTTTTTTGACAAGGGCGATGCCTGCATGTAAAGGTACATTGGGATCCTTGATTTTCTTTTTTTCCCCGACCCTGATAGCACAGTCTTCCGAAAAGGAGGTAAAAATGACTCTTTGGAGAAATGGCACCTTGAACGAATGGTCTGTTGATGGAACCGTTTATCTGGACAAGCAGTTCAAAAAAGGTTTTTCCGTTCTTAATGGGCATAAAAATGAGGAGTTATTCCTTAGGTATGATGCCTACTCGGATGAAATTGAATATTTGGACGCTGAGGGTAATCGTATGCTCTTTCAAAGAAGTGAGCATATCGGAGCCATTATTGATTCCATTTCATATCGGTTCATAGAATATTTTGACAGGGGCCATGTAAAATTCGGGTTTTTCAATCCCTTGAATGAAGGTGAGACCGTCTTATATCTCCGAAATGCAAAAACCGTTTTTTACAAAACTCCTGAAAATGGTTATGAGTCTTTTGAACCTCCCAAATTTGTACTTAAAACCTCCTACTATTTAAAACAAAGGGACAGACCTGCAGTGCCCTTAAACGATTTAAGCAGGAAGGAAGTATTTGCCGTACTGTGGGAGCACTATTCCGATCTTCGCAAATATGCACGGGAAAACAAATTGCGGATGCGTACCGAGGAAGAAGTAATCCAAGTGCTGAATTATTACGATTCCTTGCCTCCAAAATAAGGAAAAAGGCAAATTTTTAGATAATGGAATAACTGCATTATTTTCCCTGTACTACGAAGTCTTTTAAATAATAGGGTTCAAAATAGGCAACATCCTCAAAATCCGATTTTTGATATTTTAGATAGGATAGTTTACCCATTTCCTTAGCGGATGGGATTACATCATTCATGAAATCAAAATGGGTATGCTTAAGAACTTCATGACATTTTTGGGCACCGGGACCTAATAGTAGGGTTTTGCCAGTTTCTGCATATCTGGAAAACGAATTCTCCGTAATGATTTCAGCCTTTGTTTCCCTTATTTGATTGAAATTTGAATCGAACACCGCGGAATAGACCTCCATTCGCCGTGCATCCAATACCGGGATAATAAAATCCGATGTTCCCGTTCCTACTTGATGCGCCATACTTTCCAAGGTGGCAATGGAAATCAAGGGAATGTCCAAAGCAAAACATAGGCCTTTTACCGCAGAGACCCCTATGCGTAATCCGGTGTATGAACCGGGGCCCTTACTTACCGCAATGGCATCCAAATCTGAAAATGATAGAGAGACCGTATCCAGCGCATTCTTTATAAAGACATGCAATTGTTCGGAATGCGAATAATTAGGAGTGTTATCTTCCTTAAGTGCAAGAATATTGCCATTTTCCCCTACACTCACCGAACAATTGGTCGTTGCCGTTTCTAAATTTAGGATTACTGCCATACCGGGCACAAAGATAGGTCGATTTCCAAAAAGACCCGTCAGGTTTTCAAAACCATGAAGCTCACCCTATCCTACTCCAACTTAATGGGAATCCCAAAATAGAATTCCAGCACCTTTAATCTAAAAATGTAATCGTACTTGGAACGGATTACAGTTGCCTCGGCATCATCTACCCTGGCCTGTGCCTGGCCAAAGTCAAAAGCATTCATCAACCCTACATCATAGCGTTCCTTAGCATAAACATAGGCCAAACGCCTGGCATCCAAGGTTTTTTGGGCAGCTTCATAAACCTTGAAGAAGTTGGAAACATCTACATAGGCTTGGTTGATATCGGTCTCCAGATTCAATTTGTCCTGCTCCAATTGCAATTTGTTACGCTCCAGATTTATTTTTGACCGCTTTACACTGTTTCGTGTAGCCCAACCATTAAATACTGGGATATTCATTTGAAAACCATAGGAAATTCCATCATTTAGCCATAGCTGATCTATAAAATCCGCTCTAAATGCAATGGGGGGATTGTTGACCGGATCAACGGGATCGGGGATAGTCTGAAACTGATTGGTATAAAAAGTGTTGTAGTTGAAAAAAGCATCTATTGTGGGATAATTGGCCCCCTTGGCAATCTGTAGGTCTTTCTCCGCCAATTTTACATTGGTCTCAGAAAACTTAATATCGTTTCGAAAAGTCAGGGCCTTATCAAAAATAACCTTTGCCGAATTGTTCAAAATATCCGAAGGAGGGATATTGAACTCCTCATCGGCCACATCAAAATTCTCATAATCCGTAATTTGGAGCAATTGCGCCAGTGCAATACGGGACAAAAGCACTTGATTCTCCCCGTTTACGATCTGTTGCTCCTGAGAGGCCGCCGTAGCCTCGATCTCGAGTAAATCGCCTTGGGGGAGTACACCGGATTCCACCAATTCCTTGGTGCGCTTCATATCTTGTTCCGTAACGATGTATTGGGCCCTAAAGACCTTTAAGGACTCCTTATTGGAAATAACCTGTAAATAGGAATTTGCCACGTTTAGACGAATATCGTCCTTTAAGTCGTCCAAGCGATATTGGTTGGCCAGGGTGTTCAATTTAGCCCGGTTTAATTGATGGATGTTCCTTAGCCCATCAAAAATCCGCATGCCACTATTAATACCTGCCGAAGTAGAGAAAATTTGCCCGGGCTCTATAATGTTGGTGTTCGGATTGGTAACCAAACCGGATCTTTCACTTACACTGGCACTACTACTAAGAGTTGGTAAAAAGGCCCCCAAGGCATCCGACTTGTCGATTACGGCATTTTCCAGATCCAGTTCAAACTGTTCAACGCTTAGGTTGTTATCCAAAGCATAGGTAACGCACTCCTCCAAGGTCCATTTTTTTTGTTGGGCGTTCGTAACCCCTATTGAAAACAAAATAAGTGCTGCAATTGCAAATGGTTTCATGTATTCTTTTTTTGATTGATGTTATTCTTATTCTGACTCGGTGTCCTCCTCCTCTTCATCTTCTTCCTCACCTTTCTTTATGGGTTCGGTCTTGTTCCACTCCTTCACCTTATCCTCCATGGACAGTCCGGAGACTATCTCTACATTTACCCCGTCGGAAATACCGATTTCAATATCCTTGCGCTCAAATTGTTGCTCCCCGGTCTCTACTTCCACATAGGGTTCATCCGTTTTTTTGTCAAATTGAAGTAATGCTTCGGGAATCACCATTACACTATCCTTTTTCTCCAAGACCAGAGAAGCATTGGCACTATAGCCTGCCCTAATCATAAAGTCATCAGGTACCTGAACATCCCCTTCGATCTTAAACTGTACGGCTCCGGTTTCCTCTATTCCCTTGGGTGCGATAAACCGCAGTTCCGCATCTAGTTCCTTGTCCTCAACGGCTCCCAAACTAATCTTTAAGGGCATGCCTAGTTCCAATTTGGCCACTTCCCCTTCATCTACTTTCCCTTCAAAGATCATCTTTCCCAGATCCGCTATGGTGGCAATGGTAGTCCCGTCGTTGAAATTATTACTCTGAATTACTTGTACACCTTCTTCCACCGGAATTTCCAGAATCGTTCCGGTAACCGTGGCACGTATGTCCGTATTGGCACTGGCCGATCCTCCGGCCGAACCGATACGTATGATCCTGTAATCCGCCTTGGCATTATCCAGTTCTTGAACGGCTTGATCGAACTGCAGTTGTAGATTGTTGAAGTCCTGATTTGATATCACTCCCCTTTCATACAATTTCTTGTTTCTTTCATACTCAATAGTGGTATTTTTAAGGGCTATTTCCGCATTTCGGACCCTGCCCTGGGCCTGATTCAAGGATTGCTCATTGGGTACTACCTTTATGACGGCGATCAAATCACCGGCCTTTACATCCGCGCCTTCTTCCAGAAATATCTTGTCGATTATACCGGTTATCTGGGGTTTGATCTCAACTTCATCTTCCGGTACTACCTTCCCAGTTGCCACTGTCTTTTTCTCAATACTCGCTACAAAAGGGGTCTTTGTCTCATATTCTATTGCGGATTTACTATTGGACTTAATAAAAAATGCTGCGGCCCAAAGTGCGCCCAGCACTAAAACACCAATAAGAATATACTTTACGATCTTGTTCATTTTATACGTGTTTATTATCCGTTGGTTATATTATTTTGCCTTTTGTTACAATACTTTCTATTCTTCCCTCAACGCATCTATGGGCTTTATGCTTACGGCCCTCTGGGCAGGTATTAAACCGATCAATGTCCCCAAGATTACCATTATGGCCAGCGCTCCCAGTACATAGGGGATAGGAACCGTTGGATTAGTATATGGAAAATCGATGTTCTGGGTAAAACTATTGATCAAACTTAACGTGGCCGCTCCCAGGATAATTCCCATGATTCCCGCTATCATGGTCAAAAAAACGGATTCCAATATGATCTGTGACCTCACTTCCCGGGGAGTTGCTCCCAAGGCCCTTCGTACCCCAAGTTCCTTGGTACGCTCCTTTACCGAAATCAAAAGAATATTACCTATACCGATGACACCTGCCAAGATGGTGGCCACGCCAACAATTAGCGACAAAAAGGTAATGCCTTTGGAAAACCCGATAATCCTGTTAAAGGCCTCTCCCAGATTGAACGAACCAAATGCCCTTTCATCATCGGGATGAACCCTATGGATATTCCGCAAAAGTGCCTTGATGTTTTCTTCTACCTTTACCACATCCACATCATCATGGGCCGCTATGGAAAACCATCCCACATTATCCCCAGTGTTATACAATCTTCTGTAGGTAGTAAAAGGGATAAAAATATCGCCATCCCCACCAAATCCTCCACTAGGGTCAAATTTGTGGACACCGATCACCTGAAAATAGACATCATCGATCTTAATATAGCCCCCTATGGGATCCTCATCCTTTTCGAACAATTCCTGTTGAGTGCGCTCCCCAATGACCGCAACTTTTCTAGCCTGATCAATGTCCTCATCATTTACAAAACGCCCTCCATCATATATTTTCTTTGGTGCAATTTTTGTAAATACGGGAAAGTCCCCAAATACCGGATAGCTACCTGATTTATTCTTCCTACCGATGCTGGCCGGGGACGATCCAAAAAATCCTTTAACATTCCTTGGGGCAATGTACTGTAGCTCCGGAATCCTGTTTTCCATCATCGCAGCATCCTCCAACTTCAATTGCAATTGTCTGCCTGTTTTGAATCCTTCATGAGGTATGCTCGTACTCTGTGCCCAAACGAACATGCTATTCCTGGCGATACTCTCGAACATACTTTCAAAACCATTGTCCATTCCCTTGGCCGCTCCGGAAAGGGCTATATAGATAAAAATACCCCACAACACCCCTATTACGGTAATGACGGTCCTTATCTTGTTCTTGCTTATGGAACCAAAAATCTCTTGCCAAGTATTTCTATCGAACAGTAATCGCATATCAATCGTCCCTTAATGCTACAATCGGTTTAATACTCGCTGCCCGCCTTGCCGGCACGTAACCGGCGATTGCCCCAAAAATTATTAAAACTATGGTCGCAATAGTGGCCATGGTCAAATCGATATAAGGGTTGGTTATAAAAAAGTCCTTTAATTTTTCACCAAATGAACTTAATACGGCTATTCCTATCAACATACCGATAAACCCAGAAATCGTAGTAATGAATACGGACTCCAATAAAATAGTGCCAATAACGGATTTTGGGGTTGCACCAAGCGCTTTTCGTATACCCAATTCCTTGGTACGTTCCTTAACTACAAAGACCATGATATTGCTAATTCCTATGATGCCAGCGATAATGGTACCGAAAGCAACGAATCCCACAATAATCTGGAGCACGCGGGCAAATTGCTGATTCTGCTTCAATTGATCCGCCACATTGCGAATAAAAATTCCATTTTGATCTTTGGGGTTAATATACTTTTTTTCCCGAATAAAGCTGTTTAAACTACGTTCAAACGCCATTGCCCCGGCGTAGCCTATTTCCGGTTTGAAACCCACGATTATTTGATCTATCTCATCCGTGTTTTTTTCGATAAGCTGCCTTGTTGTATAGGGCATATAAATGATACGCTCCTCATTATCCCCTCCATCGTCCTGGAACACGCCAACTACTTTGAAGGCACTCCCCCCAACATCAATATATTTTCCAATCGAGTTTTTTGCCCCAAATAAATCCTTCTCCACAAGACGACCGATAACCGCATACTTGGTTTTATCATTAATGTCAGTTTTGTTCAAAAACCTCCCTTTCATCATAATGGTCTTCTCGGCATATTGATGGGAAGAGGCCACGGCCTGGGTGGTGTAGTTATTGGATTCCTCCTTATACTTTACCGTGTCCTGCCTAGAAATTCTCGGAGTCGTGTATTCCAGGAATAACGCAAAATTCTTTTCGATGTCCGCGAGGTCACTATTATCGAATTCAATTTGCCTATTGGATTTGTACCCTTTGTAAGGCATGGTAGTCCTCCCGCGAAATACATAGAACACATTGGTAGCATCATCTGCAAAAAACTCATTGAAGGTATTAATGAGCCCATTTCCAAAACCGAAAAGGATTACGAAGATCAGAATCCCCAAAGCAACCGTAAAGCCGGACAAAAAAGTCCGCAGCTTATTCTTTTGGATGGTCTCAAAAATCTCTTTCCAGTTATCCCTGCTAAACATATTCAGAAGCTCTTACCTGCTTTACTTTTTCGTCCTTTACGATTATACCATCCTTTAAATGTACGATCCGCTTACACATATGTGCGATATCCTCTTCATGCGTAACTACAAGAATGGTGTTACCTTGGTCGTTTATTTTCTGGATCAAATCCATAACCTCATAGGACGTAGTACTGTCCAATGCCCCTGTTGGTTCATCTGCCAAAAGTACTTTGGGTTCGGCTGCCATGGCCCGAGCAATGGCCACCCGTTGCTTTTGACCTCCCGAAAGCTCATTGGGCAAGTGCGTGGCCCATTCCGTCAACCCTACTTGACCCAAGTATTTCAATGCCTTTTCCTGCCTCTCCTTTCTACCCATTTTCTGGTAGTACAGCGGCAGGGCGACATTTTCCATGGCATTTTTGTAATTGATCAAATTGAAGGACTGAAACACAAAACCTAAAAACTTATTTCGATATTTGGCCGCTTTGGTCTCATTTAAGTCTTTTATGGGTACCCCGTCCAAGGTATATTCCCCGGAATTTGCCTCATCCAACATGCCCAAAATATTGAGGAGTGTAGATTTTCCCGATCCGGAAGAGCCCATGATCGCCACCAGTTCCCCTTCCTTTACCGAGAAATTAATCCCCTTTAGGACATGCAGGGAATTACTCCCCATTTTATAAGATTTATGAAGATCCTTGATTTCAATCATGGTGGTTATATTAGTGAATTTTAAGTGGAAAGTGTCTCACCGATAATGAGACTGGCAAGTTGTTAAAATGTTACAAGATGGGTTCCAAATATTATGTTAAAAAACTAGTTTACGCCCTCGTCCGGCTCCACTTTGTTCCAAACCTTGATCTTATCATTTTCAGCGATACCGGACTTGACCTCAACAAAGATTCCATCACTAATTCCGAGTTCAATATCCTTACGTTCAAATTTTTGGTCTCCATTTTCTATCTCAACGAAAGGCTTTTTGGTCTTATCGTCAAACTGTACCAAAGCTTCCTTAATGGCCAACACGCTATCTGCACGGCCTAAGATTATAGAAGCGTTGGCGCTCAATCCAGCCCTTATGAATATGGTATCCTGTTTTTTCAACGTACCCTTGATCTCAAACTGAATAGCACCATTCTCCTCATTACCCTTTGGTGCGATGTAATCCAACACGGCATCAAAAACGGTATTTTCAATGGCCCCAACGGTAATTTCCAAAGGAAGGTCCTCTTTGATCTTACCGACTTCCGACTCATCCACCTTTCCCTCAAAAATCATTTTTTCCACATCCGCCACGGCGGCTATGGTGGTACCCTCATTAAAATTGTTACTCTCTATGACCTGGTTTCCCACTTCCACAGGAACCTCTAGGACCATACCACTTACCGTAGATCGAATTTGGGTATTCGCCACATTGCCATACCCCCTTGAAGTACCGGTCTTAATGATATCGTAATCCTTATTGGCCGCAGCATAGGACTGTTTGGCCTGGTCGTGGGCAACCTCCGCCCGCTCCAGATCCACTTTGGAGATTACCCCCTTATCAAAAAGACTCTTTTGACGTGTAAGATTTCGAATTTGGTCATCCAAGGCAATTTTGGCCGCGTCAATTGCATTTCTTGCGTTGTTCAGGGCGTTTAAGTTAGGAACTACCTTAATGCGTGCCAAGAGATCTCCGGACTTCACATAATCTCCCCCTTCCACAAAAATCTCTTCGATAACCCCGGAAATATTCGGTTTTATCAATACTTCCTCCAAGGGAAGAATGCTTCCCGTTGCAACGGCCTTCTTAATGATATTCTGTTTGGAAGGCTCCGCAGTTTCATAGACAATGGGATCCTCAGCGTTTTTTTGATATAAATAATACATGGATCCCCCAAATGTGATGGCTATGAGCAATAAGATGATTATGGTAACCGATTTTTTCATTTCCTGTCTCGTTTTGGTTTTATGATTTGATTGATGTTTCTATTTTTATTCCGTTCTCAATGCGTCTATAGGTCTTACCTTAATGGCACTCTGGGCCGGGATAAAGCCAGCCAAGAGACCGGATATGATCAATATGACCATGGCGCCTACCACCACGCCAAGGCTTACGCTGGGATTAAGGAACATATCTACGGGCCCATTGGCATCCAGCAGTGCATTGACCCCATAAATGAACAATGCCCCAAAGCTAATTCCCGCCATCCCGGAAATCAAGGTAAGAAAAATGGACTCCATCAATATTTGTTTTTTAATGGACCATGGATCCTCACCCAAGGCCCTGCGTATACCAATTTCCTTGGTCCGTTCCTTGACCACGATCAACATTATGTTACTTACTCCGATAATACCGGAGAGCAATACCAAGATTCCGACAAAATAAGCGATGAATCCCATGGCCCCAAAAAGGCTCTCTACCCTATTGTATTGCTCATAGAGATCAAAATAGCCAATGGCCCTATCATCCTCCGGATGTACTTTACGCTTCTCCTTTACCGTGCTTATAATACTTTCCTTCAAATTGGAAATGGAGTGACCATCATGCGCGGTTATGGCCATCCACCCTACATCATTACCTCGGTTAAAGGCTTGTGAAAAAGTGGTAAAAGGGACAAATATCTCCTTTTGGCCTTCTTCGCCGTCTCCATCATTGCTATTTTTTTTGTAGGTACCCACTACCATAAAATTTACACCTTGGATTTTAATATAGGTTCCGAGCACCTCTTCATCCTTTTCGTACAAGTCATTCTTTACCCCATTTCCAATTATGGCTATTTTCCGTTTCTCCCGGATATCATTCTGGTTTAGAAACCGACCTGATGTAACGGTCATGGGATCCTGATTTATAATTTCCGGATAGTCCCCATATACATTGTATGCTCCGGTCTTAAGTCCTCTTATCACATTACTCCCCCCCCTAAAACCGCTTAATCGATTCCTTGGCGAAATAAACCTGAGATGGGGGATATTGTCCTTGAGCGTTTGTACGTCCTCAATCTTAAATTCGAAACTTCTCCCTTTTGGAAGACCTTGATACGATTTAGTGGTACTGCGGGTCCACATGAACATGGTATTTGTAGCGATATCCCCAAAATCCGCCTTTATTCCATTCTCTAGACCTTTGCCCGCCGCCAAAAGGATAATGAGGATCAAGATACCCCAGAATACACCAAAAGCGGTGAGTACGGTCCTGAACCAATTACTGGTGAGTACCTCCAAAATTTCTTTCCAACGATCCCTGTTAAACATGGTTCACTCTGTAAAATTCCAAAACTCAAATTCCAAAACCCAAGTTTTGCGCTTTATGGTAGTTTATTCGTCCTTCAAAGCCTCTACCACATGTACCTTTGCCGCGCGCCAAGCCGGAAAAAAACCTGCAAGGGTACCTGCAAAAATCAGTACAAAGACAGTGGCCAACGCCACATTAAAATTTACGGATGGGTTCATAATGTAATCTACTTCTATATGGGGGCCTACAAGTTCCAAGAGCCCCATGCTAAAAATTAGACCGGCAAAGCCGGAGATGGCCGTAACAAAAATGGATTCATGAAGAATCATACCCACTATGGACCAAGGTTTGGCTCCAAGGGCCTTTCGTATTCCTATTTCCCTTGTCCGCTCCTTGACCACGATAAGCATAATATTGCTTACCCCGACCACACCGGCAATAATGGTACAAACTCCAACAAACCAAAAAAAGAACTTGATATTCCCTGTAAGTCCGTAATAACGTTTTGCCTCCTCCAGGGCACTCCATACATGGATGGCGCTAGTATCGTCCGGAGCAACGGTATGTGCCTGTTGCAAGTAGGACTTCAAATCGTTTTTGAACTTCACGGCCCGGGCAGCGGCCTCGTCAAAGTTTTCCATGGGCGGGACGGTATAGGCCAAATTGCTTACCCTATCCGATCCATTAAAAACTCTTTGGGCGGTAGTAATTGGAATATAGATGACTTCTTCCTCGCGTTCTTCCTGCTCTCCAAAAAAACCGATAATCTTAAAGGGAATACCGGATATGTTCAAATACTCCCCTAAAGGGTTATCCACATTTTTGAAAACATCCTTCTTGATCTTATTGCCTAGAACGGCCACCTTTGCCGTACCTATTTCATCGCTGTAATTGACAAAGCGGCCCTCCGACATCTTGGCATTATCGATTTGTTGAAACTGATAGGAGACTCCCTGGACACTATAGACCAAGACTTCTTCCTTGTAGTTCACCGAGATATCCTGAACAAATATACGGGGCGATTTATACTCTATATCATCACTGAAAAGGGATACGCTATTCTCATAATTCTCATTGCGAAATTGTATTCTCCTACCTGGGTTGAGTCCTTTGTATTCCTTGGCGGTAACCCCGGGCCATACCCAAACACTCGTAGCCGCATCCTGCTGAAATTCATGGGCAACACCATTTTGCATGCCTTGTCCAAACCCCAGTAAGATTACCAAGATAAATATGCCGGAAGCAACGGAAAGTCCAGTAAGGAACGTTCGCAATTTGTTTTTGCGAATGGTATCAAAAATTTCCTGCCATCTTTCGATATCAAACATTCGGTCGGTTTTTGATTGACGCGTGCAATCCGCAATACTGCACTTTAATAAGACTTCCGGAACATGCCTTTGTTACAGTTCGGTTCTTAAAAATATGTTAAAACTAGATAACGAGGCCTACCCCTTCATTTTCCTGTACACAAAGTAAAATAGGACTCCTACAAGTACATAGGGTATGGCCATTAGATATACTATACCATTGTTTATCCCTTCGGCCGTACTTCTATTGCCTTCACTTTCCAGAACAGCCCTGCACATAGCGCATTGGGCCTCGGCGGACGACGAAAAAACAAGAAGGCACCCCAAAAACAAGATCAACCCCTTACGATTGTAAGTCAACCTCGAAATATCACATACTTGTCCTTTCACTGTATCTACCGTGTAGAAGACAAAATTGACAAAGATCGACTTTTTCCTATTAGTGTGCATAGTAAGGTGAAATCATGATATAAACGACGACTCCGGTAACCGCTACATATAACCATATCGGAAAGGTAATCTTGGCCAATTTCCGATGTGCCTCGAATTTACCAAGGTATGCCCTGGCATAGGTCTTCAGTACCAACGGGATTATTAAAATGGACAATATAATATGTGTAATCAAAATAAAATAGTACACATACTTGATGTTTCCTTCTCCTCCGAAGGGTGTGGATTCCGAGGTCATATGATATGCGATGTACATCAACAAAAACATAACGGATAGCACAATGCAGACGTTCATTACATTTTGGTGCAACTTTCGCTTTCCTTGCTTAATGGCCCACACCGCCAAAATCAGCAAAAGTGCCGTTACACCGTTAATAGTGGCATAGATGGGGGGCAAAAAGGTCAACGGCTCCACATTGGGCAATTTTACACGAAACAAAATAGCGACCACAACAGGTACCAAAATGGACACTGCTGTGATCACCCTATTAAATCTTTTCTCCCTAAGCTCCATGGTCTCCATTTATTCTTCCTTCAACAATTCTTTAATATCCTCTTTTAGTATACTTATCTGTTCTTTTTCACCCGCACTGTTCTCTTCCTGTATCTCGGTTACGGTGCCCCTGTAATAGATTATCGGGTTGTTTGCGGCATCCCTTCGGGAGCGGAAATATCCATTTTTGTCAATGAGGGCAAACATACCAGAGTGTTCAAAACCGCCCGGGGCTTCCTCGTCTTCATTGGCCACCATATAGAATCCGTTTTGGGCCAAACTGTAAATCGAGTCCCTGTTACCGGTCAATAAATGCCAATCGATGTCCGTAATGTTATTTTTCTCCGCGTATTCCTTTAAAATCCGAGGGGTGTCATAACGCGGATTGATGGTAAAGGAAACAACGCCAAAATCCTCGGAATCCTTAAACGTATTCTGGAGTTCCACCAAATTTTTGGTCATTATCGGACAGATGGTCGGGCAGGTGGTAAAAAAGAATTCAGCCACGTACACTTTGCCCAGATAATCCTTGTCCGTAATCAAAAGGCTGTCCTGATTGATGAAAGAAAACGAGGGCACCTTCCTTTTGTGGCCATTGACCTCAATAAAGGCCAATCTACTCATTCTGTCGCTTTGAACGATTTCCCCACTCTGTACCCGATCCACTATCTTGGGGACAAAGATTATCCCAAAAATCAGGATTACAAAGGATACCCAGATATAGGTGTACTTCTTACGCATTATTTGTCCCTGTTGGAATTGTTTTTCTTTAGGGCCATACGATATTCAGCCAAGATTATTTTTACATCATCTTCCATCTTGTTGTTCAAATCGGCCACTGAAGTGGCATCAAAACCATATTTTAGGCCCTCATCATCATCGTTTGTCCTACCCCGTAAATTGCCGTCCTTATCTATTATAAAGACATAAGGGGTAGACAAATTTTCATCCAAGGACAAATTGGTCTGCAAGCCTTTGAAAAAATTCTGTATTTCATTCTCCTCAACATGGACAAAATTCCATTTCCCTATATCCGACAAACCACCTAATTCCTTTTTTAACTCCGAAACCTTTTCTTCCGTACCCTTGGGCATGACCATTAGGAACTGGAAATCCTTAAACTCGTAAAATCGTTTGTATATTTTTTGATTGAGATTGAAGGCATTCCCTTTTTTGAGCTCAATATCCCTTCCCAAAAAACCTAAAATGGTAATCTTTCCTTTTAAGGAAACATCGTTATAGGCAGGTGGTAAATCGGATATGTTTTCGGTTAATGTGGGCAGTTTCCCAAAATTGGTTACGCCAGAGGCAAAAAACAGATATACTACTATAGGCAATACAAACAAAACGGTGAGTACAAATGTCTTTTTCATAGCTCCTCGGACGTATACAAAAATAAAAAAAGACGGTATGTAAACCGTCTTTCAAAGTTGTTAATTCTACGTTAGAAATTCCATTTCACATAGCCATCCTTAAACACATTGTAAATGTAGTCCGCTTCAAATAAAAGAATAAAAATCAAATAGGCCACCAAAAAAATAGGCGTCCAGACTATGGCCCTCCGCAATGCACTTTTCTCGTCACGAAGGTGCATGAAATCCCAAGCAATATAATAGGCCTTTACCAAGGTGAGGATAATGAATATCCAGTTCAGGAGCTTCATTCCCAGAAAGTAATTGTCCGTCAATGCCGCAGGTTTGGTAATCCCCAATCCCACTTCCACCGCCGTAACAACGGTTAAAAAGGCCAAAACACCCCATATTTTTTGGGTGTTGGATTTGAACTTTAGAAGTCCCCTAAAAATTTCAAGCTTATGTTCGTGTGCCATGTTTTAATTTGTCTTGTTTTCGACATAGTAGAACTTCCCTTTGTATGTAGGGAAAATCCAAAGACGATTATACCAAATAGAAAAAAGTAAATACAAATACCCAGACCAAATCTACAAAGTGCCAATATAGACCCACTTTCTCTACCATTTCATAATGTCCACGTCGCTCATAGGTACCTAATATTACATTAAAGAATATGATAATATTGATCACTACCCCGGAGAAGACGTGGAAGCCATGGAAGCCGGTTATAAAGAAAAAGAAGTCCGCAAACAATCGGCTACCGTATTCGTTGTGGATAAGATTTGCTCCTTCCACCACTTGGGTCGCATCATTAAGTTTCATTAATGATTGTTGCCTATCCAGCACTACCTTTTCACCTTCCTCGTTTATAGTCTCCGTTCTCACCAAAATATTGGGGCTGGCCTTAAACCCTTCGATAACCTCATTTACATTAAAACTGGGCATATAGCCTTCATTGTAGAACCAAACGCCATTTTCCCTTTCATGCTCTAGGCGCTCATCCGGGATGGTCTTGGCAAAATCCGCCAATGCCGCCCTTTCCCCGGTATCGGCGTTTACAAATTGCAAAATCCTTCCACCCTTGGTTTCGAGGGCACCAAAATCGCCTTTAATGAAAGTAGCCCACTCCCATGCCTGGGAGCCCACAAATATGGCACCTCCTATTATGGTAAGGAACAAATACCAGATTACGGAATTTTGCTTCATTCGATGACCGGCATCAACGGCAAGTACCATAGTTACCGAGGACATAATCAATATAAAGGTCATAAAGGCCACGTAGTACATAGGATAGTTCCCATGGAAGAAGGGAACGTGTGTAAAAACCTCATCCGCAATAGGCCATGTTTCTATGAACTTAAATCTTGAAAACCCGTAAGAGGCCAAAAAACCTGAAAAGGTCAAGGCATCGGAAACGAGGAAGAACCACATCATCAATTTGCCATAACTGGCATTGAGGGGCCTGTTGCCCCCTCCCCAAACATTTTCTTCCGAAGCCGTAGTAACCGTAGAATCCATAAAATCTTAAAGTCTGATTAGAATTGGCACAAATTTATAGTTTTCTTCTTTTAAACGAAAGCGGATTTCAACGAAAAGCCCGCATATTTTTTGATTACTTTACAAAAGTCATGAACAATACCAGATATATCCATAACAAATCCAGAAAATGCCAAAATGTAGCCCCCAAGGAAAGTCCCAAAAACTCATCGGCGGTATACCTTCCCTTAAATTGGTTGAACAAAACGACAAGTAAGGATATGATTCCGGCCATTACATGGACAACATGAACCGCGGCAATAAGAAAAATATAGGACATCTTAATGCTACTGGTAGGTCCGGTAAAATAATAGCCTTGGGCTATCATTTGGGAAAACCCGTTGAATTGCAATACGATAAAAAGAACGCCCAAACCCAAAGTGGCAACCAACCAAGAGGTACATTGTTTGGGGTTCCCCAATTTTATAGCCCTTTTTGCCAGGATGTAGGTAAGGCTGCTAATAATGAGTATCGCTGTGCTCAAATAGAAGGCGGGGGGGAGTTCCAAATCCTGCAACCAATCTTCCCGACTACTGCTTACAATGTAGGCACTGGTCCATCCTGCAAAAGCCATCAACAGGCTCACAATACCGAACCAAAGCATCATTTTTTTGGCCCGTGCATTTTTCTCTTTCTGTGTAGACTCCGTTAAATCCATCAAAGTTTATACTATCAATCTATTAGTTTGACGCTGGGAGGAAGCCTTATGCTATGAATTTGTCGATTACGTATACCATTTGCATTAGCGTGATATAACTCACACTGGCCAACATTAATTTCCGGGCCGAGGCATTATCCCTTTTTTCATAAAGCTTAAAGGCGAAAAACAGCATTACCAACCCCATGAGAAAAATGAGGACTGCCGCCGGAATCGAAAGGTGCAACCTCCCCGTAATCCCAAAGGCCGGGATAACTGAAATAACCATCATCCATATGGTATACATGATAATCTGCAGGGCCGTACCACCATCCTTCTTTCCCGTAGGCAGCATTTTAAATCCTCCTTTTTTATAGTCTTCGTCCAGCATCCACCCTAGAGACCAAAAATGGGGAAATTGCCAAAAAAATTGAATCATAAAGAGTGTTCCCGGCTCTATTCCAAAATCATTGGTGGCCGCCACCCATCCCAACATAAAGGGTATGGCCCCTGGAAACGCCCCAACAAATACACACAAGGGTGTCTTTGTCTTTAACGGGGTATATATGCTGGTGTATAAAAAAATGGATATCGCACCGAACATTGCTGTTTTTGGATTTAGAATGTACAGGGTAACCACTCCTAATAACGTAAGGGAAACTGCAATGAACAATGCCCTGTTGACCGACATTCGGCCGGAGGGAATAGGCCTATTCCGGGTCCGGTTCATCAAGGCATCCAAGTCCTTTTCTATGATTTGATTGTACACGTTTGATGCTCCTACCATACAATAACCGCCAAAGGCAAGTAGTATTAAGGAAATAGCATTTATTTGATCGGCACCTAAAAGGTAACCTGCCAAGGAGGAAAAGACTACGCTTATGGCAAGTCTAACTTTGGTGATTTCTTTAAAATCAGCAAAAAACAAGGTCCAAGAGGTGCTTTTTACCGTTCCGATGGCAGTCTTCATTCTCAAATTTAAATAGGTTGCCAAAGATAGCCCCAAACACCATTTCCTGCAACGAATAAGGTAGTTTATTGGACGAAAGGACTAAACCCAAAAAGAAAAACCCTGATTTGATATCAGGGTTTTGCACATATATACTTTAAATTCGTGTCTATTGCAGCTTAAATGTGATAGGAATACTGAAAGGAACCCTAACCGCTCTTCCCCGTTGTTTTCCCGGAGTCATTTTAGGTAACTTACCGATGATACGGGCCGCTTCTTTTTCCAAGTTTTTGTCCGGGCCCCGCATCCTAACATTACCGATACTACCATCCTTTTGAATAACGAACATTACGTTTACTCTTCCTTGAACCCCCATTTCTTGGGCTATTTCAGGGTAACGGAAGTTTTTACTGATATGTTTCTGCATCATTTTGTTGAAACAGGCCCTTTTATCACCTGCGCTTTCGCAACCTGGAAAAACAGGCACGTCCTCAATAACGGCAAAAGGCACGTCCACATCTTCCTCAACTTCTTCTACGGCCACATCCTCTACTTCGATGATTTCCTCTTCCTGGCTGGTTTCCGTAGATTCTATAACGGTTTCCTCAACTTCTTCCTCGTCCTCTACCACTTCAATAACTTCCGGAGCCGCTGGTGGTGGCGGTGGTGGTGGCGTCTTGATCTGTTCCGTCATGGGAACTTCCTCGTCCAAATCATCATCTACGTTCATCGAAATATCGTAGTCGTTTACCTTGTCATAGGTTTTCCACTCCAAGGCACCGTAGACCAAGGCCATTACCAAGGCCAATCCTATTACAAAATAAAGCCCACTGTTCCTGCCAATATCCGCTTTTGGGTTCTTTTTTAGTTCCATAACTATATCTTTAATGTTCGCTAATTTAATTAAAATAATGCGTAAAAAGCAAATACTATTTCCAATTTAACCGCTTTTTAGAGGAAAAAATCATTTTTGCCGTTAACCCTCCGATCAAGGCACCGATTGTATTGGCCAATGCGTCAAAAACGTCCCCTGCCCGGGTCATCGTATATCTCTGCTGAATCACCTCAATAATAATACCAAAAACGACCAGGCACAGAAATAGGCCCGTAATAATTTTCAATAAAGATGTACCACTTTTTATTCTTTTACGAAAAGAGAACAGACCCAAAATGGCAGCTACAAAATAAAACGTAAAGTGTATGATCTTATCCAAATGGGGGATTTGGATGTTCGGCACATGGGTATCTTCAAAAGAATATAAGCTGGAAAATGTAACGAACATCATCCAGCTTATAAAGGAAATTGTAAAAATCGGGTTTTTAGGCACCTATTAATTCTTTATAATCCCCGTCACTGAGCAAATCCTCAATTTCGGCAGGTTCACTTATCCTTATCTTTATCATCCAACCTTCTCCGTAGGGATCGGAATTCACTTTTTCGGGCTCATCTTCCAAGGATTCATTGAAAGCAATAATTTCCCCACTCAAAGGCTGAAATAGATCGGATACCGTCTTTACGGCCTCTACTGTGCCAAAAACCTCTTCCCTTTCCAAGGTTTCATCCAAGGTCTCCACCTCAACATAAACGATGTCCCCCAACTCTCCTTGTGCAAAATCCGTGATGCCTACGATGGCTACATCGCCCTCTATCCGTATCCATTCGTGATCTTTCGTATATTTTAACTCGGATGGTATGTTCATTTTTTTCTTGTTTTTATCCGTAGGCAAATGTAACGGATTCCGAATAGGTTTTCAAGAATAAATTCAAGTTCACGCCCTGAGCTTGGGTTCGATTTTCGGCAAGTATTTGACGTGTCTTTTCGAAATCCCCCTTCAAACAAAATACCAAGACGCATTGCCCCTAACATCAAATAGTGTGTGAATCACATACCATTCAAAACAAGTGCCTGTCCTATTATAGTATTTAATTTCCAAAATTGTAACGCAAGGTGAATCCTGCATTTATGGTCGTCTGCGGGAAGGCCGTGGATACCGCAAATTGGGAGAACGAATGATCATAGAAGAACAGGGCATTCAAATTCTTGTTCAGCGCATAGTCTGCCGTAAACTTAATGGACAATAGATTTTGGCCAGATGTAATCTGATTATTATCGATATCCAAATTTCGGATGATAGTAATATTGTCACGTAACGTAACGTCCGCCTTTAGATTCAAGTCTCCCTTGAGCCTCGTTTTGTTGCCTCCGATATTGGTCACAAATTGTACATCCTTAAAGCGATATCCCAGCCCCAATGTATATTCCTTCCCATTCACCTCGGTCATAAGATTATTGTCAAAACTAAGGGAAAGCGCCCTATCGGTCCGTACCTCTGCAAGAACACTAACGGAATTTCTCATTTCAAAATCGACCCGCATCAATGGATTGAACTGATCGGTAAGTACCACATTGTTCAAAATAAGATCGGGCAACAAATCCCCGGTTTCGGAATCGATACTGCCATTTTCCTTTTCCAAATTGGTCTGGAACGAATTGATACTATAGGCCGCCCGATACCCATGGGTCAATGAAAATCGCTTGAACTTTTTCTTGAACCACTTATTTCGCATCAACCCTGTATACTTTATATTCCAGTTGGGAATAGGAATATCCCGAAAAGCATCCAGGTTCACCCTATTTACGTCCTGACCGGTATAGGCAGCAAAAAACGCTGGCAAAAGCACTTCTTGATTGGTCTTGCCATACAATTGTGGAAAACCGTCCTCGTCCAACTCTCCAATGGCCTGCCCTCTATCCGTTACCAACCTGTTGGCAATAATTAATCTATTCTCCTTAAATTTTTCGAAGGTCTCGGAGGTAAACTCGTCACTTTTACTAAAGGCCGTACCGATCATCATGGTGGAGATACTGAAATTCCCAAATTGATTGCCGAGTAACTGATTATATTGAAGACCACCATTTTCAATATCCGGAATTACCTCAAAATTCTCCTGATAACTACTGGAAAGTTGCCTGTCCGCTGAGAGGTCTATGGTCAAATCCGGGGTAACCTGGGCCGTGGCCGTAATGTTCAACTGTTTGTTGGTACGCTCCAGATATTGTTCATTGAATCCACCAAACTGTGTCAGCCATCCATTACGGGCGGCGTCAAAACGCACATCGGCCTGACTCCCAAAAACAAAACCGAAAGATGGTCTCAGGGATCCAATAAAACCGATGCTCTGGGTATATCCGGGAAGCACCTTACCATTGGTCTCGTTATAATTGACGTTCAATCGCTTCACCATGGTCAAAATATCCACAACTGTATTGAAAAGTGCGCTGGTCTTTGGTTTCTGTGCTTCTTCCCCGGCAGCCGTATTTCCAGCCTTGTCCCTACGGATCGGAGCCCGATTTACGGCTACCTTGCCATCCCGCTTTTTAAGTCCGATCATATCATAGAACTTCTGCATGGTAAGGTTTGCCGTTAGGTTATGCGTATTGGCGTTCTGCACCGTATTGATATCCTCCCCGGCTACCTCGCGAAGTGCATCCCCGCCCCTTTGCCAGTCAAAATTACTGGTATAGGTATACTGGGCATTGATAAAATCCAAAGCGGGAATCTTATTGAACGGCAGTTCATAGTTTACTTGCATTTGCTGCGAATGCCTGTTGGGTTCCCCCAAATCCCAAAATCCGTCCCAAAGTCCCAAGGTCTGGTCTATTTCGGAATTTGGATTGTCCTCATCCTCCAGAAAATTACGTACAATATTGTTATTGCTTCCGGTAAAATTCAATCGTAAGGACTTGGTAAGATTATAGTTTATCGCATACTGCCAATTAAACTGATAATTTCGTTGTTGCAGTTCCGGTAATTCCAAACGTTCCACACCTTCCTCACGTACATCCCTAAAGCGCTGCCGATTGAACTGTCGGTTTATATTGGAATTTACGGAAACGGTAGCAGGCAAAAGGTTTAGGTTAAGGTCTTTGAGCCATTGCCAATACTTACCGGTAAAGAGCGAATCCTTCTTGGCAAAGGGCGCCACCTCAACGGGCTCAAAGGCGTGATTGTACACAAATCCGGTCACTACATTTTGATCTTGCAAATTGGCTATTTCAAAGTCCCGATGGTTCGTCTCGTTATAGGAATAGTTGAACGTAAAATTTTCAATATCATAGAAATTGGCATCCGCCTCCTCTCCCCGATCTTTACGTACACCGATGAAGTTAATACTGGTCCTTTTGGTATAATCCTCCGCTTGTTCCCTAATTTCTTCCGCTGCTTCGGCGGTAGGTGCAGTATCGATCAAATCATCCAATTTCAGATCATCATACACCGGATCAAACTCAGGAGTAATCAACTGCTCGGAAATACCATAATTGAAAGGAAGCTGTATCCCCCATTTTTTGGGAAGTAATTGACCTAGGTTCACATTGGTGACCAAATCATAGGAAATGGCATCTTCCCGGGCCCGTTCGTTGGGCATCTGATCTATGGCCCCAAAACCGGAGGTGCTTCGACTACCTGTTGCGGATACATTGGCAAAATCGGCCAGGTTGGCATCCACCGCAGCCACGGCCGCCCAACCTCCGTTATTGTCCAATCCGGCCAAACGCAATTCATTGAACCACACTTCGCCGCGGGCCGGTAAATCATCGGTATTCTTTATACCGACCATCATACTCCGTATACTCCCCAGAGAGGGATTACCCTTGATTCCGATACGTAACCTACCCGGAGTCCTAGGGGCAAATTCCTCCACGGGTATTACCTCACCGTTTTCCACTTCAAAAAAACGGACCTCGCTCAAATCGCCACTATTGATCCATAAGGATTTTACCTTGTTCAAATCACTTAGCGCAATATCCATTTCATTTTCTTCGGGCCAAATTTCACTTGCCGAAGTGGCCGTAAAGGGAGTGAATCGCAAGGGAAGTTCTATCTGGTAAAAATTTTGGGTGAAATCCGTCCCGATCCGAAAAAATCCTACCAGCGGTATATCGTCATCCGAGTAATCACTGTCCGCAATCTTCTCCGCGTGCATAAACATTTTTATCCTTTCATATTGGCGCAGGTCAATGTTCAAATTTTTAAAGACTCCTCGGGAGTCCTCGGATTCCAGGTTCTCCACAACTATGGAAAGGGACTGCTCATTTTGCCTAATAATCGTATTATTATTGTTCAATTGCTCCCGTACCACTCCTGGGGGAAGTACATAGGGTATCGGGATTCTGGAATTGTTCTCCTCGATATTCACCGTGTTCACATCTACAACGGTACCATCATCGGTGGGATCCGTGTCCACATTCTCATCCTGAAGATTTTTTAGATACGTCCGCCAATCGCCACGTACCAGATCCAACGTGGCAAAACGAAGCACAACGTCGCTGCTAAAATTGGTCAGGTACATCCGCATAAAGCTTACGGATCTGAAATCCGTTATACCTCCAACCGCTTCCGTGAAATCGCTCAAGGGAATCTTATACTGTATCCATCTTCGGTTCAGTTGGGATCCGTCCGGTAATTCCGGGGTAACCCCTTCCTTGATATCGGTTACGTATAGATCGTCTATGGTGGTGTTGGGTCTAATAGGAATTCGATATTCATAATAGCTGTTGACCGTATTCATGGTCAAATCCCGGTCTATGTCCTCCACATCGGGAAGTGTGGTGGAACCCCTATTGGTATTGGTCACCTCAACCGGAGAGTTTCCATCCGGGTTATTAAAATCGATATAACGCTCCAAAATACCACCTTCCCGGTTCAGGTAATATTGATAATTGTCCAAAGCAGGATCATTCCCTGTATTATTGGTATAAACCGATGCTTCCCCGGCATCGTCCAAGCCATCAAAACCAATATCCTGTAGGCTACGGTTGGTCTCACTGGCATCAAAGGCATAGACCAACGATTGTGTGGCCGGAACCTCTCCCCAGGATGTTGGGGCTACCAAATCATTGCTCTCTACTCCCGGCAGACCATTTTCATATTGCTTTTTACCGTCCCTTAGGATGTCTTCCGAGATATTCCCCAAATTTAGGACCAATTCCCCAGGACTAGTACTTGTACCATCCACATAGGGATCCAGTACCCAAAACTGGACGAATTCCACGTTGGACTGTTCAAAGTTGGTACTGCTCAAGGAACGCATAATCCCGGCCCATTTGTTGTTTGGCGTTTCCGTATCAAAATTGGGATTGTTATTGTAAGGTCCCTTTTGGTTAGGGTAATAGGCCAAATCCAGTGTATTCTGAACAGTGGTCTGACCTTGGGCGATATCCACTTGAGGGAAAACCTCATCCACGAATATCCTACGTGTCGGGTTTGTGGAAACATCACTATCCGAAACACCGGATGGTCTTTGATTGGTATAAAAAATGGGGTCTATGGTGTACCATGCCATTTTTGCCCTGCCATATCCGTTCAACAGGTTATCCGGGTCTTCTGGGGAACTTCCCAACAATTGTCCTCCCGGGACAAACTCCAATGGGGTACTTGCCAAAGTCCACCCCAACGATCCGCGGATATCTATCAAGGCCTGTGCTCCTTCAAAATCATCCAGATACGTGGTGGTCTCCCCTTGAAAATCAGCATTTTTTGGGGAATTGGGTCTTAACCAGGCCACTTCCGCACGGACAGAAACATTAGAAGGAACGTCCGTATCTATGTTCGGCAATTTGTTGACCATACGGGTTAGAAAGGGAACCTCCGTTGAAAAGTTTCCATTGAGGCCAAAGATGGTGTTGTTGACCGGCTCCACACCAAAGTTCGATTTTTGGGTAAGGGGTCTTTCATTGAGGTTCAACCAAGTGCCCCCCAACACAAAGTTTTCATTAAACTGATGCTCTACATTTATCCCGGTAAACCTGCGGGTCTGTTGACCGAATACGGCGTTGTTCTCTACTGAAATATTAATAGGGGTGTTGGAAGCCTCAAGACTTGGATCCAAAATTTGTACGGTACCTGCCTGATAGTTTACGGTATAATCTATTCCTTCCTGCAATTGCCGGCCCCCGGCGGTAACCCGTACCGATCCCCGAGGTACATTGAAGGCTCCTATGGGAATTCCACTACTTCCTTCGGACTTATAACGCCCCTTTAGAATAAACTTGTTCTTTTCCGGATCTTGTAATGCTGCTGCCTTGGTAAGCTCATACATGTCGCGAAAGACATATTGCTGCTGGTTCGGGTTATACCCTTGTACATTTTCATAAACGCCGCCGCCAAGTTCCTCAAACAAGTATTCCCCAAAAGGTTCGACCTTGGTAAAGATAATGAGCCCTCCTTGGGTATTCACGGTAATTCCAGGTACAAAATCAAAGAAACCATCACCCCCCGGCTGCACGTCATTGTAAATGTTCAAACGATCCAAATTGAAAACCTTCAAGAGAATATCCTCTTCCAAACCAGTGGGCCAGGTAGTATCGTCCACAGGCGTTATGTAGTTCCGGGGCGTTGGGTCGGAATACAGGATATTCATTTTAAAATCTTCCTGGCTCAATTGAAATGCACCGGTAGCATAAATGTTCTTCATCATCAAATCCCAAATGGGATCTGAAATGTTGGTGATATTACTTTTCAGCAACTTAAGTATCAAGGTATTGTTTTCAATTATGGGGTTTGCCCCGCTGGAAACCGTGGTGGCATCCAGACCGCCATTGGCAAATTCCCCTACTTGAAAGACTTGTCCGTTAAAGGTATATTGGAATGCTACGCCTAGCACCTCATCATTGCTCAAACGTTGGTTCAGGGATATATAACCCAGTTGTGAATTGAAATCATAGTCCCTTCCGGCTTCCAGTTTTCTTGCATTCTCCAAGATGGCGTAGTCAAACCCCTGGTTTGAGACATATCCGGGAATATTGAATCCAGCTTCCACGGTTGCAATGTCCCGAATTGATTCGGTCAATGCACCCGTACCTATCTGTTCAGGGTCAAAATCATTCGCGTCATTTCGGGGAAGTACATTGCTGGGATCATTGAAGAATCCGGCGGGGGCAGCGTTCAAAACCCCTAATCGGGTCTGTTCCTCGATGGCCTCGCCCAAATCCTGAATGGCGACAACGTTACGAACATTCAAGGTTTGTTGGCTCCTATTGGTTACCCATACCTCCAAACGAGTAATCTGGACTTGACTTTGGATAAAAGGATAATTGGCCAAAGCGCCATCATATTGATCCCGAAAATATTGGGCCAAGAAAAAGTGTTTGTCCTCATCATAGTCCAGAGCGGTGATGGAAAAGTCGTTCAAGGTACCTCCTCCCTGCGCAACTACCGTATTGTTCTGGGAACGCTGCTCGGAAAACACCGCAGTAACCCTGGTCTTTCCAAACTGCAATTGGGTCTTTACCCCGAAAAGGCTTTGCGCTCCTTGAATCAATGAACTGTTTAAAGGCATGTTTACATTTCCAACTTCTATTTTTTGGATGATGTCATCCTCTGTTGGCGTATAGTCCAGTTTTACGATGTTCTGAAAATCAAAAGTCGCCTCCGTATCATAATTTGCAGTCACCTGTAACCGCTCACCAATTTTACCCAACATACTTAAACTGATACGTTGGTCAAAGTCAAACGAAAGATTGGTCCTATTTCGAGGTGAGAGGGCGGGATTGTCATTTTTCTGCCAGATGACCCCTAGATCCATGGCCACGGATCCTTGGGGTATAACTTCAATGGTATTTCCCCCAAAAACGGACTGAAAAAAGTTATTATTGATATAAAAATTGGGAAGCAGATTTCTACGTGCTTCCTCACTACCTTCCTTCTTACCGGAATAGGCATCGGACTTTTCCTTGAAATATTCCTTGATGCCCTCCTGTCTGACCAACTCCATGTATTGTTCCGGAGTAAGGATAATAGGATAGCCTATATTAAACTCCCCGATACTTTCATTGTAAATGTACCTATCCAGTTTAGGGTCGTAAATATATTTGGAGACTATACTTTCAGGATTGGGCATTACTAATTTTCCCAAATCCGGGCCTGTCTTCACCGAGTCCTGTTGTTGCTCAACAGGTTCCTCACCCTCTGTTTCCTGGGCCACGGCAGGTACCGTGATCATCAGAAACAAGAGGAATAGAAAAGTAAGCTTAAATGAAAATTTAAGAAATTGCTTGGCCCCTTTTTTCAAACTTGTTACAAATTTTTAAGCGCGTGTTTAATAATGTTCTCAACGCTTAGAGAAGGGTCTTGGTTTAGAACTTTGTCCACTGCCTTTTCGGCCTGTCTTCGGGCAAAGCCAAGAACCTCTAAAGCAGATAACGCTTCTTCTTTATTTGTATTGTTTGAATCAATGGAAACTTCACCCATATCGTAGACCTTCAAAATTTTGTCCCTAAGGTCCAAAATAACCCTTTGTGCGGTTTTTGCCCCAATCCCCTTTATGGCTTGAATTGTGGCCACATTGTCATTGGCAATGGCCTCCCGTATTTGGGGCGGTGACAGGGAGGACAACATGGTTCTTGCCGTACTGGAACCTATCCCCGAAACGGATAGTAGTAAACGAAATATTTCACGCTCGGATTTCTCCGCAAAACCAAACAAGGTATGCGAGTCTTCCTTTACCTGTAAATGGGTAAAGAGATTGATACTCTCCGAATCGGATATTTTAGAAAATGTATGGAGCGATATATTTACGAAATAACCCACTCCCCCACACTCAATAATGACATGGGTAGGGTTCTTTTCTATAAGCTTTCCTTTAAGGTGATGTATCATGTATCAAGTTTCAAGTAGCAAATTCAAGTTTCAAAATCAATTTGATAGGTTTCGGTCATCAAGTTTAAAGCATGAATTCAATCTGTGATGATAGGTCTTTGATTACTACGTTAAATTACCTACCAAACATCATTTTCCAGCTTTAGCCCGTTTACGTCTTTCCCGTTCCTGGGCATCTATGACCGCCACGGCCGTCATGTTTACCATTTCATCAACACTGGCACCCAGTTGCAGGATATGAACGGCTTTTCGCAATCCCAACATTATGGGTCCAATGACATCCGCGGCATGCAATTCCTTCAACAATTTATAAGTAATGTTTGCGGATTCCAAGTTCGGGAATATCAAGGTATTCACCTTTTTCCCAGCAAGTTTTGAAAACGGGAATTGACTTTGGAGCATTTCCTTGTTCAAGGCAAAATCGGTCTGTATTTCCCCATCGACAATCAAATTGGGCCTTTCGGCATGTAGCTGTGCTACGGCCTTTTTTACTTTTGAGGCATTTGGGTGATTGGAAGCACCAAAATTGGCATAGGACAGCATGGCCACAACCGGATCAAAGCCAAAAGCACTACCCAGGTTGGCGGTCATTCTTGCAATTTCCGCCAACTCTTCTGCGTTGGGATCGATATTGATAGAGGTATCCGCTAAAATTAGTGGGCCATTGTTCGTTATCATAATATGGGCGGTTGCCGCCTTTCTTACTTTGGTCGCTCTTCCAATAACCTCAAATACGGGTCTTACTACATTGGCATAGGCTCTTGAATACCCTGTAATCATACCATCGGCATCTCCTTCCAAGACCATCATGGCGCCAAAATAATTGCGCTCCCTCATTTTTATTTTTGCACTGTACAGGGTGGTTCCGTTTCTCTTCCTACTTTCCCAATATCTTTGGGCGTAATGGTTTCTCTTTTCCAAGGAATCATCCCCATATTGATCGATTATGGGTACATCCACATCAAATTCCAATTCTTTTTTTAGTTCGGAAATAATCTGCTTATCCCCCAACAAAATGGGATGTGCAATACCCTCCTCATAGGCTATCTGTGCTGCTTTAAGAACATCCAAGTGGTCGGCTTCCGCAAAAACAATTCTTTTTGGGTTTATTTTTGCCCTGCTCATAAGCAGGCGCATCACCTTGTTGTCATCTCCGGATCGCTGCAGGAGCATCTCGCCATAAGCTTCCCAATCGGTAATCGGGGCCTTTGAAACCCCACTCCGTATGGCCGCCTTAGCCACAGCCGGAGGGATTTCCGAAATAAGCCTTGGATCAAAAGGTTTAGGAATGATATAGTCCTTACCAAAAGTAAGTCTGGTCTCACCATAGGTAATATTTACCTGTTCGGGGACGGGTTGCTTTGCCAAATCCGCCAAAGCCTTTACCGCGGCCATTTTCATCTCCTCATTGATCGCAGTGGCCCTTACATCCAGGGCACCCCTGAATATAAATGGGAATCCCAGGACGTTGTTTACCTGATTCGGATGATCGGAGCGTCCCGTAGCCATAATGATATCATCCCTGGTTTTGCAAGCCAGTTCATACTTTATCTCTGGATTTGGGTTCGCCATGGCAAAGACAATGGGGTTTTTGGCCATAGTCTTCAACATTTTCGGAGTTACGATATCGGCAATGGACAGTCCAATAAAAACATCGGAATCCTTCATGGCCTCCTCCAGCGTATCTATTTTTTGGTCAGTGGCAAACTCCAACTTTTCATGGGACAGACCTGCCCTGTCCTTTCGGATTACACCTTTGCTATCCAACATAAGGATGTTTTCCGCCTTGGCTCCAAATGCCTTATACAACTTGGTGCAGGAAACTGCGGCGGCCCCTGCCCCACTGACCACTATTTTTGCTTCCTCGATTTTCTTCTTTGTCAATTCCAATGCATTCAACAAGGCAGCCGCGGAAATGATGGCGGTTCCATGCTGATCATCATGCATTACGGGAATGTCCAGTTCTTCCTTTAACCGTCGTTCTATTTCGAAGGCTTCGGGAGCCTTGATATCCTCCAAATTGATTCCACCAAAGGTAGGGGCAATGGTCTTTACCGTTTCCACAAATTTGTCCACATCCTCGGTGTCCAATTCAATATCTATTCCATCGATATCAGCGAAAATCTTAAACAATAAACTCTTTCCCTCCATAACGGGTTTGGAAGCCTCAGGTCCGATATTTCCCAAACCCAATACAGCCGTTCCATTAGAAATCACGGCTACAATATTGCCTTTGGAAGTGTACTTGTACACATCCTCTTGGTTTTTTTCGATTTCCAGACAGGGTTCCGCTACTCCAGGGGAATATGCCAATGCCAGGTCGCGTTGGGTAGCATAGGGTTTGGTAGGTACTATTTTAATTTTTCCGGGTCTGGGTTTGGCATGGTAGACCAAGGCTTCCTTTCTACGTTTCTCTTCACTCATATCCTAAGTTTGATCTGTAAATTTAGCCTAATCTTTTAGGAATGGGCTTTCTAAAAATAAAAAAGCATCAATAGTTTTATTGATGCTTTCCCAAATGTCAAATCCATACTACCAAAAGTATCCAACCACAATTGTTGTGATGACCAATAATACAATGGCGAGATACCTATAATTTTTATACCAGGGGAGCGCACGGAGTTCTTCGGTCTCCTCGGTAAACATTTTCTTTTTGTACGTATACTCCCTTACCTGCTCATCATCTGGAAGACCGGTCAACGAGCTGACCGTTACATGGACAATAATGCTAATAACGAACAAAAGATTTGCTTTTGCCAGGAAATGGAAATCATTGAGGTAGGGGGAAATATCATATGCCGCCGACAATATCATAAAAAGAGCGAAGGCACCACCGACCAACAAACTAACAAAGGCTCCAGTACCATTCGCCCTTTTCCAAAAAAGTCCCAATATAAATGCAGATACCACGGGAGGACTGGTAAATGCGATGACTAACTGCAAATAGCCCCATAACGAATCACTCACCCTTTCGATGAACGGAACCCATGCAGAAGCAAGGACCACCAAAACAAGGGTAGCTATTTGGCCTGCCCGAACCAATTGCTTACTGGTCATTTCCGGGCGAAGCTGCTTTACAAAATCCATAGTGATCAAGGTAGAAGCCGAATTGAAGGTTGCCGAAACCGAGGACATCATGGCCGCCAAGAGACCTGCTACGACCAGACCTAAAATCCCAGTAGGCAATAATTGAAATAGCAAAACCGGATAAGTAAGGTTAGGGCAATCCGCCAAGTTCTGGCACATTCCACCATCGGCCACGGGGTAGTTAAGGCCGGAAATATCCAGATTGTTAAAAAGCAATAAGGCCAATACACCGGGAACGACCATGATAAAAATAACCGGGAGTTTCAAAAGTCCGGCAAATAGCGCACCCCATCTCCCATGGTTCAAGTCCTTGGCCCCCAAGACCCGTTGTACCATAAACTGGTTATTGGCCCAAAAATAAAAGCCTAAAAGAGGAACCCCTGTTAATAACCCCCACCAGGGCATAAACTCATCATTGTCCGGACGTACCAGACTAAACACCTCGTCCGAATTGGACGGAATGAACTTGCCTTCGGCGGCCCTATCCCCAAAATTCACCTCCCCACCAGCTAACATGGCATCCAGTTTTCCCATCATTCCTTGCCAACCTCCACCTAATTGGTCAAAGGCAAAGTAAGTGAGAAGACAGGAGCCGATGATGAGCAGCACGGCTTGTATGACCTCGGTCTGTATTACGGAATTCAGACCCCCCGGAATGGTATACGCCGCTGCTGCAACAGCCAACATAATGATGATATAGGTTGAACTAATATCAGGGAACAACAACTTTAAAACAATGCTTCCTACATAGAGACCGGCTGCCGTGTCCACAAGAACATTTCCCAAAATGGTTATAAAGGAAAAATAGTAGCGTGATCGCTTGTCGTACCGACGCATCATAAATTCCGGCATGGTGTATACCCCGGATTTCAAATAAAAGGGCAGGAAAAAAATGGAAAAGAAAATTAGGATGACAACGGCATACCATTCATAGTTATAAACATTGATATTGGTCTGAAAGCCATCCGAGGCCAACCCCACCAGGGTGGAACTAGAAATATTGGCCGAAAATAATGCGATACCTACAATGGGCCAGGTCATGGTCCTACCTCCCAGAAAATAATCCTCCGAACTGCTTCTCTTGGACTTTGATATCCCATATATGATAATTCCTACGAGATAAACCAGAATTACAATAACGTCCAAAGTTTCCAATCCGCCCATGATAGTGTTGATTTAGTTTAGTCAGTTTTATTGGTTCATTTTGGCATCTCGGCAATCAATCGCTATTATTTTAAAATATCGTCCATATCTATCGCCCACTTTTAAGAAATCCACAAAATAGAACCGTCTCCGAATATAGCGTTTTTCATGAGTTCTTAAAAAAATCTTAAAAAGAAAATGGTAAATTTTATTACGAAAACGTTTGCGTTTTCCGGCTTACAGAAAAAGAGATGAAGAAAACCCTAAGGTTTTGAAAACCTTACCTTTAAATTTACTTCACAAATTTGATATTTCTTTTGAGGCCGGAAAATTTTGTGCGCTTTACGGCCGATTTTTGAAAGACCTTTTTGAAGACATCCTCCGTTATTTCATCCCAATCCTTTTTGGTCATGGATAGTAATTCCGGTTTGGGATCAAACAGGGGTTCGTTATGCGATTTGGAAAATCGATTCCACGGACAGACATCCTGACAAATATCACAACCGAAAATCCAATCCTCAAATTGGTCCTTGACCGAAGTAGGAATTTCATTTTTGAGTTCAATGGTAAAATAGGATATGCACTTGCTCCCATCCACTACATAAGGCTCCACAATAGCTTCTGTGGGACAGGCATCGATACAAGCGGTACAGGAACCACAATGATCGGTCACCGGTGAATCGTATTCCAATTCCAGATCCACTATAAGCTCTGCGATGAAATAGAAAGAACCTACCTGTTGTGTGAGCAGGTTGCTATGCTTACCCATCCAGCCCAAACCACTTTTGGCAGCCCAGGCCTTGTCCAATACCGGAGCGGAATCTACAAAGGCCCGCCCATGAATCTCCCCGATTTCCCCTTGAATGTACTGGAGCAGGTTCTTAAGCTTTTCCTGTATCACAAAGTGGTAGTCCATACCATAGGCGTATTTCGACACCTTAAAAGTGTCCTTTATTTGGCTCTCGGATGGGTAATAATTCAATAGCAACGAAATCACCGACCTTGCCCCATCTACCAGCTTGGTAGGATCCAAACGCTTGTCAAAATGGTTTTCCATATAATGCATCTCCCCGTGCATGTCGTTTTTCAACCATTTTTCGAGTCTAGGGGCCTCTTCCTCCAAAAACCCGGCTTTCGAGATACCACAGGACAAAAAACCGAGGCGCCTGGCTTCGGTTTTAATGAGATTGGTATGTTTTTGTCTCGTTCCCAACGGATATGCCCAAAACTTTCACAAAGTAGTTCTATAGGACGAAGGTACGTTATCCTATGGAAAAGAATTTAAACTATTTTTCTATCCAATGTTTTGGAGAACAAATACATGCAAATTCCCAAAATCCATATTACCAATATCCCTAAGGGGCCCTTACTATTTTATGAATGGATACCCCAGGATAAATATAACCTGTACCATTAACAAAAACCGGGTATTCAACGAATCGATGACTATTTAAATCGGTTTTACCAAGAGTAATGAAGTATTTAAAGTTACTATCGCCTAGCTGTATCAGGACCAATCTTGGATGATAATTCGCTAATGGAATTTACGGGGAAACCTCCTTTTTCGGCATGCTCCCTAATCAAAGCCTTGTTCTCGGCTTTATAAACACAATACACTTTGTTGTCGGTAACATAACTATGCAACCATTCGATTCCCGTATCCATTTCCTTAAGGACGGAACATGATTTTTGGGAGATTCCCTTAAGTTGTTCTTGAGTTAGTTTTCCGGCATCCGGAATCTCCCTTTCTATTAGGTAGGTCTTCATTTCCATGTCTCTAGAATTTTGTTGCGCATTCGCCTGAGTAGTGCCCATGGCAAAAAGCAATACGATCGTTCCTAAAGTTTTTGCAGTTTTCATAGTGTCGCTTTTTAAAAGTTATATTCACAAAATTAGATACGTGAAAAACGAAAAGCGGCAAAGAATAATTCTGATTATAAAAGCTTTAGACCAAAATCAAAAATCCTTGACGTAGGCAAGGGGCTGTAGACCGAAGCGCTGCTGAAAGCATTTGGCAAAATAAGAAGGACTGGTGAAGCCAGAATCGAAGGTGGTCTGGGCAATATTGCGATCGGATCTTAAAAGATTCAATGATTTGTACAATCTAAATTCCTTAATCAGACTATTCGGGGAGAGGTTTGTCAAACCGATACACTTCCTGTATAACTGGGACTTGCTCATGGTCATTTTCCCGGCAAAATCCGTAATCCCAAAACCGGGGTCATTCCAATTATCTTCCAACGTATTAAGGAGTATTTCCAAAAAGTTCTCCTCTTGGGGCGATATCCCCTTAATTTGGGCATTGTCCATAAGCTTTTGCCAATCATGACGATATAATTCCTGAATTATGGATGACAAAATAATTTGATTTTCCTTTCCTATAAAACAGAGGTATCTGGCTAATTTTACCGCATCCCCAAAAATCATGTTGTTTTTGGTGACCGGCATCCCTGCATGAATCCCAATTCTTAAATTGAGTAATTCGGCAGCGATATGAAGTCCTTTTTGAAGAGCCAGGGCACATTGAACTGCCTGGGAAACCGAAACAAAAGAAGCAATGAAGTCATCTCCCTTAAGTTCTACTTCCCTTCCTTCAAACCTTTTGATCTGCTCCCTAATCGAGGAGTTATAAAGGGATCCTAATTTTTTTGCCCTTTCAGGTCCTAATTTATGTCTCAACAATTTTGAATCGGCAATTGTATTGACCATAATAACCCTAAAAGCCGGGTCGTTAAAGATTTTTAAATCCGCATCCCCCAATTGTGCAAATGTATCAGGATCCTGTATCCGGCCCAAAAAGGCTTCGACCACATTACTGTTCACCTGAATAATCTCATGCGGAATAAGTCCATGAGCCCTGTCGTGCATTTCCCTTACGGCCTGCTTATCAGGAGCGTCAATGAGACAAAAGGCACTCCCTCTTTCTTCGTCTACCCAATAGGTCATACACCTGCATCCATACTCATCCTGAATCTTCAAATCTTCCCTATGGGCCTCGGCGGCGTCTTTGGCCGAAATCCCGGGAGCAATATGTAAATCCATATAAATAGGCATTCCCTTAAAAGTTTATCCTGAGAAATGAAAGAAAAAATTCATTTTATCTCTTCTACGCTAAATAAAGACAAGTTTACACGGAAAAATAAAAAATTTAATTCAAAGAATAACAGATTTAGTTCATTTACAGATTTTTAGAGATTTTATTTGACACGTATTTTTTGCGTTTAGTGATACTTATAGAGGTATTTTAATTCGTTCATTCTAAGTTCTGACAATAAATTTTATGTCAGCCTCTTTTGGTTTTAAGCTAATGAGTGGATGAACCTTGATTTTCTTGGTAGTGGACAACCGGTATTTCTTTACCAAAAAGGCGATTGTCATGAGCATTTCGTACATGGCAAAATTATTGCCTACGCACATGCGAGGCCCAGCCCCGAAAGGAAAGTAATGACCGGAAAAGTCTTTTTTGTCATCGGGGGCAAAGCGCTCCGGAACGAATTGATCCGGGTTTTCCCAGAAATCCACATGACGATGCAACTCGTATATGCTCATCAGCCATACCGTACCTTTTTTAAAAACATGTCCTTCCAGGGTATCTTCGGCCAAACTTACCCTATCCATAAAATATACCGGGGGATAAAGCCGCATGGATTCCTCTATGCACTGTTGGGTATAGGGCAATTGAGCCAGGGCGTGTATGTTGTTTCCCTTTTCAAAATCAATATCCTTTACTTCCCGGTAAAGTCTTTGTTGAATTTTGGGATGTCTAGCCAATAACATTGAGGTAAAGCTCAACGCGTTGGCCGTCGTTTCATGGCCCGCCGTAAAAAGTACCATAACCTCATCGATGAGCTGTTGCCTCGGCATATGTGTACCATCCTCATAACGGGCATCCAAAAGCATATCCAACAGGTCATTTTTTTTCTCATTGGAATCCAGGCGTTCCTGGACGATTCCGTTAATCAAATGCCTTGCCTCGGCGGATAACCTTAAGTGCCTCCGGATATCCCCATTTAAATGGAACCACCAATTAAGATAGGGCATCCGCATTTCCTTGATCAACATTTTTTGATTGGTAATGGTAATTTCCTTTAGGCGTTGCATTCTATCACGAATATTGTCCGCACTAAAAAGGGACTTTGCGACTACTTGAAAGGCCAAATCCCCCATTAAGGGAAAAATGTCCTGCTCGGAATTGACCTGAACCCTGTTTAGTTCTGTTGTAATGGCATTGTACATCGTACCTAGTAAACCTTCCAATTTTTTCCTGTGGAAGGCAGGTTGTATCATCCTCCGATGCACACGCCAAAATTCACCGTTGGAGGTCAGCAGTCCATGGCCAATATATTTAGCCAATTCCTTGGTCTGAAAGGACGACTTCCCGTAGCTTTTGTGGTTTTTTTGAAGTATATGCCGAATGGATTCCGCATTCCTAGTAAAGACCCAATCATTGCGCCTTCCCAAATTTATCCTAAACGTATCCCCATATTTCTGGAAATAGTGGTGATGAAAGGGCAAAGGATTCTTTAGAATCGTCCTTCTATTCCTTAATACTTCATATCGGGGGATACTCGGTAAATCCTTCATCAGAACAAGCCCGGCTGATTTCCTCCTTTTATCCTTCCCAAATGCTTGTAGGCCAATTCGGTTACCTCACGACCCCGAGGGGTACGCATAATAAAACCCTGTTGAATCAAAAAAGGCTCATAAACTTCCTCGATGGTCTCCGCACTCTCGGAAACGGCCGTGGCCAAAGTAGTAATACCAACGGGACCTCCCTTGAATTTATCTATTATCGTAGTCAGAATCTTGTTGTCCATTTCGTCCAGGCCATGGGCATCTACATGTAAGGCTTTAAGACCGAATTTAGAGATATCCATGTCTATATTACCATTACCCTTGATCTGGGCAAAATCACGGACGCGACGTAGAAGGGCATTGCAGATTCTCGGGGTACCTCTACTACGTCCAGCAATCTCAATGGCGGCTTCATTAGTGATAGGTACTTTTAAAATATCCGCACTACGTTGTACTATGGTGGAGAGCAATTCCGTGGAATAATATTCCAATCGGCTTGAAATACCGAAACGTGCCCGCATAGGTGCCGTTAACAAACCCGAACGTGTGGTTGCCCCTACCAAAGTAAAGGGATTAAGGTTAATCTGTACAGTACGGGCGTTGGGACCTGTCTCGATCATGATATCAATTTTGTAGTCCTCCATAGCGGAATAAAGATATTCCTCCACGATAGGGCTTAACCGATGGATCTCATCGATAAAAAGGACGTCCCTTTCTTGGAGATTGGTCAATAGACCTGCCAAATCCCCAGGTTTGTCCAACACCGGTCCAGAGGTAATCTTGATGCCCACTCCCAGTTCATTGGCCAAAATATGGGCCAACGTAGTCTTACCCAGTCCGGGTGGGCCATGGAAAAGCGTATGATCCAAGGCCTCTCCCCTTAGATTGGCAGCCTGCACAAAGACCTTTAGATTTTCCAGAACCTGCTCCTGTCCCGTAAAATCACCAAACGTAATAGGTCTCAAAGCCCTCTCCATATCCAGTTCTTCCTGGGAAAAGTTCTGTGCCGTTGGATCTAAGTTTTCATTCATATCCTAACAAAGATAATAAAGCATGAATAAGTAGTTGTACCATTTAAATGAATCCATACCTGTAGGTTACTCTAAAGTTAAATTCATGGAAAACCCAGGCTCGATTTTGTTCGACATGACATTTGTCATCTTTTTTACCCTGCCTTATCCCCTACATTTGTATAGAAATTTTTAATGATCGTCATAAACTATATTTATCAACTATAAAAACAACAAACATGGCAGAAGCATTTAACCTTCGGAAATACGGTATAGACACCGAAACCATTTATCGAAACAGTAGTGTACCTGTACTGTACGAATTGGGACTGAGATTGGAAAAAGGTACTGCAATTTCCGATGTAGGAGCTTTGATGACCTACTCCGGGGAAAAGACCGGTCGTAGTCCAAAGGACAAGCGTATTGTGCGGCACCCTGATTCAGAGAATAATATTGACTGGGGCGATATCAACATAGGGCTGGATGAGCATACCTATATGGTAAACCACGAACGTGCCCTTGATTATCTCAATACACGTGATCACTTATTTGTTGTGGACGCTTTTGCAGGCTGGGATCCCGACTATAGGATAAAGACAAGGATTATCTGCACACGTGCCTATCACGCACTCTTTATGCAAAATATGTTGATCATGCCAACTAAAGAGGAACTGGCCAATTTTGGTGAACCGGATTATGTGGTTATGAACGCCGGTGGTTTCCCTGCCAACCGTTATACATCCGAAATGACCTCCAAGACCAGTATAGACGTGAACTTGGAACGTAAGGAAATTGTGATATTGGGTACGCAATATGCCGGGGAAATGAAAAAAGGTCTCTTTGGTGTTATGAACTATCTTATGCCATTGAAGGGTGTAGTACCTATGCACTGCTCCGCCACAGTAGGGGAAAAAGGTGATGTTAGTATCCTTTTCGGTCTTTCCGGTACCGGGAAGACTACCCTAAGTGCCGATCCAAAACGTAAACTGATCGGTGATGATGAGCACTGCTGGACAGATAAGGGTACCTTTAACATTGAAGGTGGGTGTTATGCCAAGGCCATTGATCTTTCCGAGGAAAAAGAACCGGATATCTATAATGCCATTCGATTCGGTACCGTTCTTGAAAATGTGGTTTATGACAAGGACACCCGTGCGGTAGATTATTCCGATACCACCATTACACAGAATACAAGGGCTTCCTATCCCATCGAGTTTATCGACAATGTACAGATACCCTGTATCGCCGGACATCCAGAGCATATCATCTTCCTAACCTGTGATGCCTTTGGTGTATTGCCTCCGGTAAGTAAATTAACTCCGGAACAGGCCAGTTATCACTTTATCTCCGGGTATACAGCGAAAGTCGCCGGTACGGAAATGGGTGTTACGGAACCTCAAGCTACATTCAGTGCTTGTTTTGGCGCAGCCTTTATGATGTGGCATCCTAACAAATATGCCGAGATGTTGGCCGAAAAAATTAAGGAGCATAAAGCAACGGCTTGGTTAATAAATACTGGTTGGAACGGTACGGGTTCCCGAATAAAATTGAAGTATACCAGAGCTATGGTGGACGCTATCCATAACCATGACTTTGACAATGTAGAATATGTTACCGATGAGGAATTTGGTTTCTTAATTCCAACAAGTTGTCCAAATGTACCTGAAGAGGTCTTGATACCCAAGAACACTTGGGACGACAAGGAGAAGTATAACCAATTGAAACACAAGCTGGTTACTCTCTTCAATGACAACTTCGAGAAGTTTAAGTCCGGTGTAAATCAAGAAATCACGGATGCAGGTCCAAAAATAACCGAACCCGCATAGTTTTATTTCTTTACTTAGTTGTATGTTAAAATCCCCGATCGGATCCGATCGGGGATTTTTTTACGATTCATGGCCCTTTTGGGTTCTCCCTTAAAATTGTAACTTCAGGTCATGGAAAAGTATACTCCGGGAATTCTTCAATACATTCCCTTTTTTTATGTCATATGGTCAGATGACCTGCTATCGGCTTCGGAAATTGCCATTGTTGAAAAGGCCTTAAAACAGGATGGTTCATTGTCCAAAGAAGAATGGGACACTTTGTTCAAATGGTTGAGAAGGGCAGCCCCTCCTTCCGATATGGAATTCAGAAAATGGAAGCATACCATTTCCAAATCTGCCGTAAAACTTGTCGAGAGCGATACCTATCCCTTGGCCACCTTTAGTCAAAAGGTAGTCTGCAGCTTTTATGATGAATGCCCGTTCAACGAAAATCTAAAGTATATAGAATTAAATCTTGGCATACAGCCCAACCATTATAACCATTTGTTCGATGTAGAGGTGGTGCACCAAAGGACGTCCAACTACTATGACGGCCATGAATTGGACGCCCTTTTAAAAGGTAAGCATTCCAAGATAATCGATGATTTTCGTTCATTTTTGTCCCACTCCCTTTTTACGTGGAACATTCATAGGAACAAGGATGAATTCAGGAAACAGGTCTTGGAACAGGTGAAATTTTTGGGAGAAAAAGGTTATGGTGCCCTAGCATACCCGGACACCTATGGCGGAACAGGGGATATGGAGGGATATGCCGCTATTTTCGAAAATCTAATGTATGTTGATGGGAGCCTTGCGATCAAGTTCGGGGTACAGTTTGGGCTTTTTGGGGGGAGTATCCAAAAACTAGGGGCCAAAAGGCATCATAATCTCTATCTCGGAAAAGCCGGGGAAGCCAAACTTTTGGGCTGTTTTGCCATGACGGAAACCGGACATGGCTCCAATGTAAGGGGTATTAAGACTACCGCGACCTACGACTCCAAGACCGATGAAATTATAATCCATACCCCTGGTGAAAATGACAACAAAGAATATATTGGAAACGCTCTACATGCAAAAATGGCCACGGTATTTGCACAATTGATCGTCAATGGAAAAAATGAGGGAGTGCATGCCGTTCTGGTTCCTTTACGGGATGCCGAACATAGGTTGTTGCCCGGGATAACCGTAGAGGACAATGGGTATAAACTAGGGCTCAACGGGGTGGACAACGGTAAAATTTGGTTCAATCAGGTGCATGTACCCAGGGCTAACCTGCTAAGCAAATACGGCCACATTAATGATGACGGTACTTACCATTCCGATATTAAAAATCCGAATAAACGTTTCTTCACCATGCTTGGCACTTTGGTAGGCGGACGTATCTGTGTGGCACGTGCCGGATTGGGTGGAGCTAAATTCGCACTGGCCATTGCCGTAAAACATGCTTTACAAAGAAGGCAGTTCAATGATACTATCAAGATTCAGGAAGACCTGTTAATGGACTATCCTACCCATCAATTGCGGCTTGCACCCTTGATTGCCAGTGCTTACGTCTACCACATAACCTTGGACAGGATTATGGAAGTTTATTGCCATGACGCCCCTACGGATAAACGCAAGGTGGAAACCCAAGTAGCCGGACTGAAATCCTTAATCACCTGGTATGCCAACGATGCCATACAAGAATGTAGGGAAGCTTGCGGAGGTAAGGGTTATCTAATCGAAAATCGTATTGCGGACCTGAAGTGCGATGTGGATATTTTTACCACATTTGAAGGTGATAACACGGTGCTATTGCAGTTGGCCGCTAAAGGAGTTCTCTCTAACTTTAGGGCCGAATTCAATAGTGCAGGTTTTTCTTCGGTATTGCGATTACTCGCCACCCAACTTGGCGAGAGACTTTCCGCCATTAATCCAGTTTACACCAATAAAACGGACAAGGAACATCTATACAGCCCCAAATTCCATAAACATGCCTTTAATTATCGGACAAAACGATTGACCTATACCTTGGCGATGCGCATACGAGATCAGATAAAAAAAGGCGTTCCTTCCTATCAGGCATTTCTTAAGGTACAGACGCATTTATTGGCCCTGGGCAACGCCTATAGTGTAGAGCTCGCCCATACCCTATTTTCAGATTTTGCATCAACGATCAAGGATGAAAAAAACCGTCTATTGTTCCAAAAGCTGGGAACACTTTATGCATTGTATGAAATTCGAAAAGATGCCGAATGGTTTTTGGAACAGGGTTATATAGGTAGGACCAAATCAAAGGCCATACGACAAAGGGTAGAACGTCTATGCTCCGAGCTAAGGCCACATATGGAGACCTTGGTGGATGGTTTTGGTATTCCGGAGCATTGTATGACCGCTCCGATCGCTTTTTAATCCACAGCTTTGTGGAGCTTTGAAGTATCCAAAAATTCCGAAATCCCTATTTTGGGATTTCCGTACAGGTTAACCCGTGATGAACCCTTTGAGGAAAGCTCAAAATTCGTCAAGGCATATATGTTGGCATTCGAGGATTCTTCTAAAAAGGCCTTAACGCTGGTTGCTTCACATCGTTCCGCCTTAAGGTTGGCATTCCCATATAAGTTTACTTGTAGACTATCCGTGGTACCTTCCAATCTTGCCGTTGCATTCTTTTGCATAGAGACATGGGTACTTTCGCCCACCACATATATGCGAGCGTCTATACGATCTTTTAATTGAACATCTATGGAGTCGCTCGCAAAATTAAAATCGCCGGAGCTTATGCCTTCCATGGCCAGGTGTGTTATCGTAGCATTGGCATTCAATTCCAATCGCGAAGGCCCCGAAGTTTTAATGCTCAATTCATCGGAAGAGATTACGTCTTGCGTGTTTATTTTCCCATTTTCCATAATTATGGATTCCAATTCCTTGTAGTTAATGGTAATCTCCAGCTTTTTTTTGGCCGTTATCTTGTAAAATGAACTGATCAATAATGTACCATCCTCAACTTCAAATTTTAGCACATCGATCAGGTTATCATCGGCTTCAATGGTATACCCTTCCTCGAAGGATTTTTTTAAAACGATCTCCAAATCATCAATAAGTCGTATAGCATGGAACGGAGACAGATTCTCATTTACCTGCACAACGCTCCTATTCCCCTTGATCTTAGGTTTGCGTTGGGCGTGTACAAACCCTGTAAACATGACCAGTGCAACAAGAAAATTGTATTTCATATTAGGTTAGATTTCATGGAGGGTTCCAGTAAGCCCTGTCATAGGTCCACCCAAATACAGGAACCGATTTCAATGGGGTTTTCAAAGTAGGGCTTCACTAAGATATTACAAAAAAGCGAAATTGTCCTTTTTCCATAGCCATCAAAAAAAATGCCCAACTTCATAGTCTGGGCATTTTTTGTTTGAATTAGTTTGGCGTTAATGATTTAATTCTTCCTCATCTTCTTGTAAGGGTACGGTCTGGGGCACAAAATCCTGACCTGGAATGATGTATTCCCCATTTTCGTCGGTCTTGCTATAATCATAGGCCCAACGATGAACATGCGGTATGGGACCGTCCCAATTTCCATGAATATGTTTTACCTCGGCCGTCCATTCTAAAGTAGTCGCGTTCCAAGGATTCTTCGGTCCTTTTTTACCATAAAAAATACTACTGATGAAGTTATAGGCGAAGACCAATTGCGCAGCTGCCGTTATCAATGCAAAAACCGTCATAAGAACTTGTACATCGGTCAATTCATCGAACATGGGAAATGCTGTATTCTCGTAATATCTCCTTGGTACTCCGGCCATACCCACAAAGTGCATGGGGAAGAATATTCCATAAGAACCAATGGCCGTAATCCAAAAATGGATGTATCCCAGATTTTTGTTCATCATTTTACTTTCGAACATCTTTGGAAACCAATGATACACTCCGGCAAATAAACCATACAGTGCCGAGATACCCATTACCAAATGGAAGTGTGCCACTACAAAATAGGTATCATGCACATTGATGTCCAAGGTGCTGTCCCCTAAGATAATCCCAGTAAGACCTCCCGTGATAAATGTGGATACCATTCCTATGGAAAATAACATCCCTGGGTTCAATTGTAGATTTCCCTTCCACAGGGTCGTTATCCAGTTAAACGCCTTTACGGCCGAAGGTATGGCTATCAAAAGGGTGGTAAACGTAAATACCGATCCCAAGAATGGGTTCATTCCGGAAATGAACATATGATGCCCCCAAACGATCGTGGACAAAAATGCAATGGCCAATATGGAGGCGATCATAGCTCGATAGCCAAAAATGGGTTTACGGGCATTTACGGACATTACCTCGGAAACTATACCCATTGCCGGTAGAATTACAATATAGACCTCCGGATGCCCTAAAAACCAAAAAAGGTGCTCGTACAATACAGGTGATCCTCCTTGGTAATGTAAAACTTCTCCTTGAATAAAAATATCCGATAAAAAGAACGATGTTCCGAAACTTCTGTCCATAAGCAATAATAGACCAGCAGATAACAGAACTGGGAAAGAGATTACCCCGATAATGGCTGTTACCAAAAATGCCCAAATCGTTAAAGGCAAACGAGTCATGGACATCCCCTTCGTCCTCAAATTCAATACTGTAACGATATAGTTCAACGATCCCAAAAGGGACGAAGCAATAAATACGGTCATAGATACCAGCCATAGGGTCATTCCCATACCTGATCCGGATTGGGCCATCGGCAAAGCACTTAATGGGGGATATACCGTCCATCCGGCGGACGCAGGACCGGCCTCCACGAAAAGTGAAATTACCATGATTACACTGGACAAAAAGAACAACCAATATGATATCATGTTCAAAAAGCCGGATGCCATATCCCTGGCCCCTATTTGTAACGGTATCAAAAGATTACTAAAAGTACCACTCAATCCGGCAGTAAGTACAAAAAATACCATAATGGTTCCATGAATGGTAACCAATGCCAGATAGATATCCGCATCCATTACCCCATCAGGCGCCCATTTGCCCAATAAAGTTTCGAATATGGGGAAGGATTCCCCCGGCCAGGCCAGTTGCATACGGAACAATAGGGACATGGCAATCCCCACAAAACCCATAATGAGCCCTGTAATCAGATATTGTCTAGCAATCATCTTGTGATCCTGACTGAATATATATTTGGTTATAAATGTCTCTTTGTGATGATGCCCATGATCATGTGCATGATCTTCTACATGTGCTTGTGCCGTAACAGACATAATTTTACTTTTTTAATTATCTTTTTCTTTTTCTAGCAATATTTTTAATCCTGAGTCTCATTAGACAGCTCTGCCATTTCCGCTCCAGCAGGGTTGAAATCGGGTTCTTGCCCCTCCGCCACCATAACGGTCTCCGCAAAGGTCTTCTGGGATTTTATCCATTCATTATACTCTTCCTCGGTCTCCACAATGATCTTCATTTGCATATTGTAATGCGACTTACCACATATTTTGTTGCAAATGAGCACATAGTCAAATTCCCATGGATCGGAATTTGGTCTTCCTTCCGCAGCCCATTCCGCCCGAAGTGCATTGGTACGTTTCACTTTTTCCACGACATCCGGATTTTGCCGCATTTGTTCCGTTGTAGTAATCGGCGTAAACGAAAACTCTGTTGTCATTCCCGGTACACAATTCATTTGGGCCCGGAAATGTGGCATGTACGCCGAATGCAATACGTCTTGGGAGCGCATTTTAAAATTTACCTTCCTGCCTACGGGTAAGTGAAGTTCTTTTACGATAATATCGTCGGCGGCGTAGGAATCCGACTCATCCAATCCCAATACATTTGCCTTATCAATATCTATCATCCTAACATTGGCCCCGCCCAAAACATTATCTTCCCCGGCATATCGGGCCGTCCAATTGAATTGCTGGGCATAGAGTTCCACTATTAATGGATCGTCCTCATCATTGATGTCCATAATATTGGTCCACGTATATAAGCCCCATAATATGAGCCCTGCCAATACAATTACCGGGATTATGGTCCATATAAATTCCAAACGGTCATTATCCGCATAAAAAAGAGCTTTCTTACCTTTCTCCCCCCTATACTTATACCCGAAATAGTGAAGCAATGCCTGCGTAATGGTCTGTACAAAGAATATGATGATGAAGGACACCAACATTAGATAATCGTAACCGCCCCCATGTTCGGATGCGGCCTCCGGGAGCAATACCTTTGAGTATTTCCAAAAGCTAAAAATGGTAATGCCATAAATGAATATCAAAAACGCGAACAATAGGTAACCATTGTATTTGTTATCGGAATCATTGGCTATTTCCGAAGTATTTGTTTTGAGTTGGGCAAATTCGAACATCTTTGTCATCTGCCAAATTGCGATTGCCACGAGAACTAAAACAACTAAAACCAGTAATGTAGTCATTGTATGATTTGAAATTATTCTTTAAAATCCGTTAATAGTGAAAATGCCTACTTTCCTCAATAAATGGGTTTCGCTTTGGTTGTAAAGGAACCGTACCGAGAGCCCTGAAAACCCAAAATATGAAAAGTCCCGCAAAGAAAAGAATCGCCCCGATTTCGGGAATACCAATATACCATTGATCACCAACGGTAGCCGGCATGATCATATTGAATACGTCAATGTAATGTCCGGCTAGGATAACGATTCCGGCCATAATTACGAACCAATTAATTCGCTTATAATCACTATTCATTAAAATCAAGAAGGGAAACACAAAGTTCATCACTACCATTCCAAAGAAAGGCAATTTGTAATCCTCAATCCTTGAAACGAAATATGTAACCTCCTCGGGAATGTTGGAATACCAAATTAACATAAACTGTGAAAACCAGAGATAGGTCCAAAAAATACTGATTCCGAACATAAACTTGGCCAGGTCGTGGATATGGCTATCGTTCACATCTGGCAAGTAGTTCTTTGATTTCAAGTAAATGGTGACCATGGCAATGACCGTTATGCCCGATACGAACATACTGGCAAAAACATACCATCCAAACAAGGTACTGAACCAATGGGGATCCACGCTCATGATCCAATCCCAGGACATCATGGATTCCGAAACGAGGTAAAATACCAAAAATCCGGCGGAAATCTTAAAGTTCAATTTGAAGCTTGAATTGTCATTGGACTCATCCTGTTTAATGGATAATTTTCGGGAATATTCCCGATAAAGAATCCATCCGCCCAGGAATATCGCTGCCCTGACCAAAAAGAAAATCGGATTAAGATATCCTGCTTTTCCCAGTAACAATTTATCATGGGCCACCACCTCCGCATCCATCCAAACAAACAGATGGTTCATATGCATTACCGAAAGTACCAGAATAACAAAGACGATAATGCCGCCGGGTACCAGATAGGCAGTAATCCCCTCCATAACCCGGAACAACAATGGCGACCATCCTGCCTGCGAGGCGCGTTGAACCGCATAAAAGGCCAAAGTTCCCAAGGCGATCATAAAGAAAAAGAAAGCTGCTACATATAATGCCGCCCAAGGCTTATTTTGCAATTGGTGCAATAAGTGCTCATCATGGGAAGCATCATGTTCCCCATGGGAATCCGTGCCGGTATGTGCTTCTCCATGAGAACCTCCGTGACCATCGTCATGGCTGGCCACCATGGCCTTGGCTTCTTCCACGGATGTGGGCATGGTAAGAAAACCGTAGCCCAATCCCAAGGCTCCCACCACCATCAATACTATAGAAGCAATTTTTAATCTACTTGAAAAGGTGTACATATTGATCTATGTATTATTTTGTTAAGTCTTCCTTTAATTTCATTACATATTCCGAAACCTGCCACATCTCCGTGGTGTTCATTTGGGATGCATAGGATCCCATGGAATTTAAACCGTATTGGACGGTGTGAAAGGTGGTGCCCACCGTGATATTCCTTGCCGCATCGGCATAGCTGGGTACGCCCAATATCTTTTCCCGTTTCACCAAATTCCCCTGACCCTTGCCGTTTGCCCCATGGCATATGGCACAGTAGATATCATATAGTTCTTTTCCAACAGCCAGATTTTCCTCTCTTTGCAATGAATCCAAAGGACTTGATTGTAATCGCGCCAATTCCTTTCCTTCGAGTGTATTCTCAAACCCATAGGGCAACCAGCCCCTGGGTATCGTATTCTCCGGCGGTGCCAAAGCTTCCGTGCCTTTGGGCAAAAAATAGACCTCGTCATAGGTCTCATAGCCTACGGCCTCATACATATTGGGCATATATTGATAATTCGGAATCTTTTCATCCTGACAGGAAAAAAAGACCAAAACCCCGACCAATACTATTCCTATTTTACCAAAACTTTTCATATTCAATGACCGTTTTTATCTGCTATGCTTATCTCCACCGCACCGGTATCCAACAATAAATTACGCAATTCCTTTTCATTGTCATGGATTTCGATTTCCATCACAAAATGATCGTCCGTTGTTCTTACATCCGGATTTTCGGCTTTTTTAAATGGCCATAGCCTACTTCTCAGATAAAAGGTGATAACCATTAGGTGAGCTGCAAAAAATACGGTCAGCTCAAACATAATGGGGACGAATGCGGGCATATTCTCGATATAGCTAAAGCTCGGCTTTCCTCCAATATCCTGGGGCCAATCATCTATCATGATGTAATCCATCATTGCAATGGCCACGGCAAGCCCCAAACAACCATACATAAAGGATGTAATGGCAATCCGAGTCGGTGCCAGTCCCATAGCTTTATCCAAACCATGTACCGGAAAAGGACAATACACTTCCTCTATATGATGTTTGGCCTCTTTTATCCTTTTGACCGCATGCATCAACACATCATCATCATTATAGTAAGCATGTATAACTTTAGATGCCATATTATTTGTTGTTATTTAAACTTCTTGCTTGTCCGGCCCAATCATCCCGCTGTGCCCGTCCCGGGAAAGAACCTGTAATGGAGTCCAAAAGGTTATACTCCTTCTCAGTCATCTTACTCACTTGCGCAAAGGTGAATATCCCGATTTGGTTCAGGGTCTTTTCCATTTGTGGGCCAATTCCCTTGACCTTCTTTAAATCATCAGGCGTTTCCGTGTTTGCATCGAATGCCCCAATCGAGTCCAAAAGGGTTGAAACTTGACTTTTCTGTTCTTCTTCAGTCAATGATTTTTCCTCAACCACGCTCTCCTTGATTTCGGCAGTTTTGGTAATCTCATATAGTGGCTTTCCTGCTTCCCTAAGTTTTTTATAGCGTTCCCCGGAAGATTTTAATATGGTCTTCACCTCCGCCTGTGCTATTACAGGGAAAGTCCGGGCATAAAGTAGGAACAATACAAAAAAGAAGCCCAAAGTCCCGATGAATATGCCTATATCCACAAAAGTAGGGGAGAACATGGTCCATGAAGAGGGAAGGTAATCCCTATGAAGCGAGGTTACGATAATCACAAAGCGTTCGAACCACATTCCAATGTTCACCACGATGGAAATAAAGAACGAGAACATGATACTGGTCCGCAACTTTTTGAACCACATGAACTGTGGTGAAAATACGTTACAGGTCATCATGGCCCAATATGCCCACCAGTAAGGCCCCGTGGCCCTATTTAAAAAGGCGTACTGTTCATATTCCACACCGGAATACCAGGCCACAAAAAGCTCTGTAATATAAGCGCAGCCCACAATGGATCCCGTAATCATAATGATGATGTTCATCAGCTCAATATGCTGTACGGTTATGTATGCCTCCAGACGACAGACTTTGCGCATTATGATCAACAACGTATTTACCATGGCGAAGCCCGAGAAAACGGCACCGGCAACGAAGTAAGGTGGGAAAATCGTTGTATGCCATCCAGGAATCACGGACGTGGCAAAGTCAAATGATACGATAGTGTGTACGGAAAGTACCAAAGGGGTGGCCAAACCAGCCAGTACCAAGGAAACCTCCTCAAAGCGCTGCCAATCCTTGGCGCGCCCACTCCATCCAAAGCTCAATAAACTATATATTTTCTTTTGAAATGGCTTGACCGCACGATCGCGAATCATTGCAAAATCCGGCAAAAGGCCTGTCCACCAAAACACCAAAGACACGGAAAGGTAGGTTGAAATGGCGAAAACGTCCCATAGTAGGGGTGAATTGAAGTTCACCCAAAGTGAACCGAACTGATTGGGAATAGGCAGTACCCAATAACCCAACCAAGGACGACCCATGTGAATAATAGGGAATAATCCGGCTTGGATTACGGAAAAGATGGTCATGGCCTCCGCAGAACGGTTGATGGCCATTCTCCATTTTTGACGGAACAGTAACAATACGGCCGAAATCAACGTTCCCGCATGACCAATACCTACCCACCAAACAAAATTGGTGATGTCCCATGCCCAGTTAACGGTCTTGTTCAAACCCCAAGTACCGATACCTGTAGAAATAGTATAAATTATACACCCAACACCCCAAAGAAATGCCACCAAGGCAATGGTAAAGACAATCCACCATTGCTTATTGGCCCTTCCCTCGACCGGGGCGGCAATATCCACGGTTACATCGTGGTAGCCTTTGTCCCCAATTACTAAGGGCCTTCGTATAGGTGCTTCGTAATGCGACGCCATAGATTTCTATTATAGTTGTTTCTTATTGTATGGTTTAAGCTTCGTTGGTATTCCTAACCTTTACATGATAGAACACATTGGGTTTGGTCCCTACATGCTCCAACAGATGGTACATACGGTCACTTTTTGCCAATTCGGCAACCTGGCTCTCCTCGTCATTTACATCCCCAAATACGATTGCCCCTGTGCTACACGCCGATGAACATGCTGTCTGGAACTCTCCGTCCTTAATGGTACGTCCCTCGCGCTTCGCATCCAAAATGGTCTTCTGTGTTTTTTGGATACAAAGGGAGCACTTTTCTATAACACCCCTTGAACGTACATTTACATCCGGATTTAGAACCATCTTGCCCAAATCGTTGTTCATATAGTAATCAAACTCATCGTTGTTATTGTACAGGAACCAATTGAACCTTCTAACTTTATAGGGACAGTTATTGGCACAATAACGGGTACCGACACATCGGTTATAGGCCATTTGGTTCTGCCCTTGTCGACCGTGTGATGTGGCCGCAACAGGACAAACCGTCTCACAGGGCGCATGATTACAATGCTGGCACATTACAGGCTGAAAAGCCACCTGTGGATTGGTAGCCGGATGCTCCAATTCCCCAAAGCCTCCCAAGGAACCTCTTTCCCCAGAAAGACCGTCGAATTCATCTTTTTTGGTATTATCCTCCTCAAAAGTATCCTCTGAGGAATAGTATCTATCTATACGCAGCCAGTGCATATCCCTGGAAAGTCTTACTTCCTGTTTTCCGACCACAGGAACATTGTTCTCTGCATGACAAGCAATGACACAGGCACCACAACCGGTACAGGCATTCAAGTCTATGGACATATTGAAGTGATGCCCAATGGACCGATCAAAACTGTCCCAAAGGTCTACGGTTGTCGCAGGTACCTCTTGGTGGTTCAGGGATACCACGGGAACGTAATTCCATTCGGCGTGATCTTTGGTATTGAAAATTTCCAGGGTAGTTTCTTTGATGATATCACCCCTTCCCATCAATGTCTTATGCAACTGAACACAGGCAAATTCGTGCATTCCCAACGATTTTTCAATCGTTACCGACTGAATGGCATTGAAATTTTGGTACAATACATAGCCATTAACACCGGTCTGCATTTCGGATTTCATCCCTACTTTTCTACCGTAACCAAAAGAGAGTCCTACCGATCCGTTGGCTTGCCCGGGTTGCACAATAACGGGAACCTTATCAATAGATACCCCGTTTACCGTAAGCTTCACATAACTTCCGTCCATACCGCCGTTGGCCACATGTTCATTCACCAATCCCATTTGTTCGGCATCCGCTTTGGAAACGGTAACATAGTTATCCCAGGACACCCGGGTAATGGGGTCTGGGAATTCCTGTAACCATGGGTTATTGGCCTGTTGCCCATCTCCCATACCTATTTTGGAGTAGAGTGTCAGTTCCATACCTCCACCGCTGGTAGCATTCGATAAACTACGTACTGCAGAAGCTATGGGCGCAACAGACGAACCTGAAGTTGATTCTTCGGTCGTAGTTGCATCCGATGTTTCCTTATCTTGTTGACCCATAGTATTTTCCGGATCGACCATATCATCGGAAGTTACGAATACCCCATCGTGAAGAGCTTTGTTCCAATCGGCCCCGTTCAATACAAATGTCCCCCAAGTTTCCTTTATGTAATCATAAAAGCTAACGTCTCGGCCCATCCATGCCAATAGTGCGGTTTGAAATTGCCTGGTATCAAACAATTCCTTAATGGTGGGCTGTATAAGGCCATAATGGCCTTTTTTGATCTGCGCGTCCCCCCAAGACTCCAAAAAGTGGTTGGTAGCCGCCGTATATTGAGTAACCTCCGTTGTTTCGTTCCAATTGGTGGAGAATACAACGGACAGATCTACCTTTTCAATACCACTGGCAAAATCCGCCGCATTGGGTAAGGTGTACATGGGGTTTACCCCATCCATAATCAAGGCACCGACCTTCCCGGAGTTCATATCGGCAATCAATTCATTTACGGCCTTCGTACTTCCCTGTCTACTATATTTCGGGGACTTAGGATCAAATGCATTACTACCCAACATTTCATTTATGGCCAAAACAACGGACTGGGCATTTATATCATCAATACCCGTAACTACTACCGTATTGCCCGTATTCTTTTTAATCTGTGCCACTACGGCATCCAGTGCTTGTTCTGCATCCCCAATCTCACCGCTTACGGAGGTGCCATTTAATTTAGCATACAGCTTGGCCAGGGCAACTTTTTGTTGCATGGGCGTCAATGGAACGCGTTTATCAGCATTGGCACCGGTAAGGGACATATTGGCCTCAAACTGGATGTGCCTGGACATCTTCCCATTTTTTGGAATCCTTCCCTTGGCATAACCGCTATCGTATCCACCACCTTGCCAGTCGGCCAAGAAATCGGCCCCAAAGGAAACGATCAAATCCGCCTTTGAAAAATCATAGTCCGCCAAGGCGCGTTCCCCATATCGGTTCTCGAAAGCCGTAAGGGCGGCATCCTCGGAAATCGCGTCATAAATAACATGGTTCACATCGCCATACATTTCCTTAAACTCCTCCAAAAGCCTGGAAGTAGAAGGACTTGCATAGGTTTGTGTCAACAGGGCAATTTGCTTGCCGGAACCTTTTAAGCTACCCAACTTGGCCCTTACCCCGGCATCCAAAGCATCCCATTCCACAGGCTCCCCATTGGCCAAAGGGCCTTGCAATCTTGTACTGTCATATAGGGATAAAACCGAGGCCTGCACCCTTGCGTTCGCGCTTCCACCTACTTTGGCATCCGTATTGTTCTCAACCTTAATCGGTCTACCTTCCCTTGTCTTTATCAGAATACTCGCAAAATCAAAACCGTTGGCGATCGTAGTCGCATAATAGTTGGCCACGCCCGGAACAATATTTTCCGGTTGCACAACATAAGGAATGGATTTACGGACAGGGCCCTGACAGGCCGCTAGGGAAGCCGCAGCGGTACTGAAACCCACATACTTTAGGAAATCCCTTCGATTGGTGTTAGTCGCGGAAAGGTTTTCCTTATCGCCCAAGAAATCATCAACAGGAATCTCTTCTACAAACTCGTTCTGCCTCAGCGTCTCAACAATGGAATCGTTAGGATTTAACTCCGCTTCGCTTTTCCAATATTTTTTGTTTGATGCCATACGATATCTCTGTAATTAGCTGCTTTAGTTTTGATCAATAGTGACATTTTCCACATTCCAAACCGCCCATCTGGGCCGCTGTAAGTTGGTCTACGCCATATTTTTTGGAAAGTTCCGCGTGGATTTTTGTATAGTATTCGTTACCCTCGACCTTTACATTGGTCTCCCTATGACATTCCACGCACCAACCCATGGTCAAAGGAGAGTATTGGTACATAATTTCCATTTCCTCCACGGGGCCATGACATGTCTGGCATTCTATACCTGCTACGGAAACGTGCTGGGAATGATTGAAGTAAGCAAAGTCCGGAAGGTTATGGATGCGCACCCATTCAACAGGTTGACTTTCTCCGGTATACCTTTGGTTCTCTTCGTCCCAACCCACGGCTTTATACAATTTCTTAATTTCCCCGGTATAAAACTCATTAGTATATCCATTGGCCAAATCCTCTTGGGTAGGCCCTTCCGGATTCCCCTTGTATTCGTAAATGGATTTATGACAATTCATACAGACGTTCAGGGATGGGATTCCGGAATGTTTGGAAACCCTAGCCGAAGAGTGGCAGTACTTGCATTCTATTTTATTATCGCCCGCATGTATTTTGTGTGAATAGTGAATGGGTTGGATAGGCGCATATCCTTGATCTACACCCACTTGCATCATCCAGCCATAAGCGAAATAAGCACTCCCCAGCAACAGGAAAATCGCGGTGACCAAGACCAAAAACTGATTTTGTGCAAATGCTTTCCAGATAGGAGTTCTTTTTTCCGCCTTTTCTTTTTCCAGAACAACGCCATTGGCCTCCGCAATTCGTCTCAGTGTACTATTGACCAAGAAGAGCATCAAAACCAAAAGCCCAAAGATTACGGCCAAGGCACCCAATAGGGTCTCATTGGAAATTCCGGAAGACGCGGCCGAATCAGTAGCATCAGTCGCTGTAGCTGCCGCCGCAGGCGCGGCCGCCGGTGGCGGTGCCGCGGTATACGCCAAAATATCGTCGATATCTTGGTCGCTCAAAGTCGGGAAAGCGGTCATGGCCGCCTGATTATATTCATTATAGATTTTGACCGAGTAGGCGTCGCCTGACTTTATCATTCCAGGGCTGTTCTTTATCCAAGCATACAACCATTCCTTGTCCAGGCCTTCCTCTTCCGCCAGCCTACTTTCAACATTGGCCAAGGCCGGTCCGGTCATTTTTCGGTTCAAGGCATGGCAGGCCGCACAATTTTGATTGAACAGGGATTTCCCCTTTACGGGATCTCCGGAAGAGGCATCGGCCGCACCTTCTTCCGCTGCAACTTCAGCACTTTCGGCAGCCGTTTCTTCCTGACTATGGAGTGAGACGGAAAAGAGAAGGAAAATAATGAGACTAACACCTAAAACTTTAGAAATTCGATTACGGTATGGAACCTTTTTCATATGGTAACTATTTCTTTCGAAATCTTGGCACGATAATTAGTATATATGGGATGTTAGGTCGTATTACGGTGCCTCAAATTGAAGGCAAAAATACGACATTGACTTTACTTTGAAAATGTTAATGGATTTATAATTATTAATTTATAATTGTTCTAAATAAAGGAAAAATTCAAGCACTAAAACATAAAGAATTACTTTTGTATAACTCTAGAAACAAACTATGGACTTCATCTTAAAAACGCCGCTATCATTGATTGTTCTGATTTTTGGAATTCATCTTTCCTATGCCCAGCAGGGAAAAATAACCATTGAACAAGATAAAAATATAGATGCCTTGTTGGACATTTACAAATCGGCCAAGGAGAGCACCGAACATTATAGAATTCAAGTGGGTTTTGGTTCCTTTGACCAAGCTCAGGAAATACAAATGGAGGTAGAGGAGGATTTCCCCGAGCTGCCGTCAAAAATAGATTTCGATTCACCCACCTATAGGGTCAGGGTCGGAAAATTCAAGGACAAGTTGGAAGCGGAACGAAAGTTTCTGGAAGTACGGGAAAAATACCCCAATGCCATGTTATTAAAACCCAAAAAATCGACCTAATGGGTCGATTTTTTGTTTCTATCAATTTTTTGTCGGCTTATAACTTTTTCTTCACGGCCACCTCTTGGAATGCCTCAACGATATCGCTCTCCTTAACATCATTATAGTTCTTGATCTGGAGACCGCAATCATATCCTTTGGCCACTTCCTTGACATCGTCCTTGAATCGTTTTAGCGATGCCAATTCCCCAGTATAGATAACAACACCATCGCGGATAAGGCGAATGCTGGAATTTCGGAATATTTTTCCACTTGTAACCATACATCCCGCAATGGTACCCACCTTGGAAATTTTAAAGGTTTCCCTAATTTCAGCCGTACCCGTAATTTCTTCCTTTATCTCCGGAGAAAGCATTCCCTCCATGGCATCCTTAAGATCATTGATGGCATCATAGATAATGGAATACATACGGATATCGATCTCTTCTTTTTCCGCAATTTCCCTGGCATTCCCCATGGGCCTCACGTTAAAGCCAATGATTATAGCATCCGAGGCAGAAGCCAGAAGTACATCGGATTCGGTTATGGCACCTACCCCTTTGTGGATGATATTTACCTGAATTTCATCCGTAGAGAGTTTTTGGAAAGAGTCTACCAATGCCTCGACCGAACCATCGACGTCTCCTTTGAGGATAATATTCAATTCCTTGAAATCGCCAAGGGCAATTCTCCTTCCGATTTCATCCAAGGTAATATGACGCTGGGTCCTAACGGATTGCTCCCGTAGCAATTGAGATCTTTTGGTCGCGATCTGTTTGGCCTCACGCTCATCCTCCATAACATTGAATTTATCCCCTGCCTGCGGTGCTCCGTCCAATCCGAGTATTGAAATAGGCGTAGCCGGACCTGCCTTTTTTACTTCCTTACCTCGCTCATCGTACATGGCCTTGACTTTCCCGCTATGGGTGCCCGCCAATACATAATCCCCTATCTGCAAGGTACCGGCCTGTACCAAAATGGTGGATACATATCCACGTCCCTTGTCCAAAAAGGCCTCTACAACGGTACCCGAGGCATTTTTATCGGGGTTGGCCTTCAATTCCAATAATTCGGCTTCCAGCAAAACCTTTTCCAACAGTTCATTTACCCCATCCCCCGTTTTGGCCGAAATATCATGGGATTGTATTTTTCCACCCCAATCTTCTACCAAAAGGTTCATATTGGCCAGCCCTTCCTTGATCTTGTCCGGATTGGCCGTTGGCCTATCTATCTTGTTGATAGCAAATACCAACGGTACCCCGGCAGCTTGGGCATGACTAATGGCCTCCTTGGTCTGAGGCATGATATCATCATCCGCCGCTATTACAATTACCGCAATATCCGTAACCTGGGCCCCACGCGCACGCATCGCCGTAAAGGCCTCATGACCCGGTGTATCCAAAAAGGTAATTTTTTGGCCACTGTCCAAGGACACTCCATAAGCTCCAATATGTTGGGTAATGCCGCCACTTTCTCCCGCAATTACATTGGCCTCGCGTACATAATCCAGTAAAGATGTCTTCCCGTGATCCACATGGCCCATTACCGTAACGATAGGAGCCCTTGGTTTCAAATCCTCCGGTGCGTCCTGTTCTTCCTCTATGGCTTCCTCTATTTCAGCCGTAACAAATTCCACTTCGTAACCAAATTCTTCGGCTACTATGGAAAGGGTCTCGGCATCCAAACGTTGGTTCATGGTAACCATGATTCCCAACGACATACAGGCCGAAATAATTTCGGTGGTGGAAACACCCATCATAGTGGCAACTTCACTGGCCGTAACAAATTCTGTTACTTTTAGGATTTTGCTTTCCAGTTCTTGCTGCTCAAGATCTTTTTCCGTTTGTTGACGGTGTTGATCTCGTTTGTCCCTACGATATTTGGCGCCTTTGCCTTTTTTGGATTTCCCTTGAAGCTTTTCCAAGGTTTCCCGTACCTGTTTTTGTACATCCTCCTCGGAGGGCTCCACCTTGTTTGCGGACACAAACCGTTTTGCATCCTTTCTTCCACCGGGTCCCCTACCGCGCGATACCGTTCCCTTGTTGGCATCACCTGTATTGCTTACGATCCGCTTTCTCCTTTTTTTCCTATCTCCCCCGGCATCGGTGCTCTTCGGCTCCTCCTTCTTTTTCTTTGGCTTTTGGAATTTGGTAAGGTCTATTTTATCTCCGGTTATTTTTGGGCCGGAAAGTTTTTGGTATTGTGTCGCTATCTTTTCATTTTCCTTTTCAGCCTCCTTTGGTTCGGTGGTCTGTACAGGTTTTTCCTCCGGAGCTACTGGGGCTACCGGAGTTTCTTTTGCCTTAGGTTCCGGAACTTTGGTAGTCTCTTCTGTCTTTTTAGGAGTAGCCGGAGCTTTTTTCTTTGGGCTTAAATCAATCTTTCCAACGGTCTTTGGACCAGAAAGCTCTGCCCTGGCCTTAATAACGTTATCCGAAGATGCAGCAGCCCTTCTTTCCCTGGCAAGTCGTCTTTCCTCCTGTTCTTGCTCCAATTGCAGTCTTATGGCCTCTTTTTCCTTTCTTTTCTCCTCCCCTACTTCCTTGGACGCAACCTTTTTGCTCATATCCGTCTGGAACTCGTCCAAAAGCACTTGATGTATCTCATTGGATATTTTAGTAGTAGGACGGGCATCCACCTGATGCCCTTTGGATGTTAAAAAATCCACCGCCCTATCCAATGAAATATTAAGCTCCCTGAGAACCTTATTGAGCCTTATGTTTGCATTGTCTGCCATAAATACTATTCCTATTTCCTTAAAACGTTGCTAATATATAGCTAATCTTCCAATTCTTCCTTGAGTATTCGCACAACTTCGTAAATGGTCTCTTCCTCCAGATCGGTTCTTTTCACAAGGTCGTCCACATCTTGTTCCAGTACGCTTCTGGCCGTATCCATTCCTATTTTCTTGAATTCCTCAATAATCCATGCATCTATTTCATCGGAAAACTCGGTAAGTTCCACGTCTTCCTCTACTCCTTCACGGAACACATCGATCTCATAACCGGTCAACTGGCCCGCCAGACGGATATTATGTCCGCCGCGGCCAATGGCCTTGGATACTTCCTCCGGTCTTAAATACACCTGTGCCGCCATTTTTTCATCATCGAGCTTTACCGAGGTGACGCGGGCCGGGCTCAAAGATCTTGTAACCATAAGCTGCGGATTGTTCGTCCAATTGATTACATCTATGTTTTCGTTACCCAATTCCCTAACGATGCCATGTATCCGAGATCCTTTCATTCCGACACATGCTCCCACGGGATCAATACGATCGTCATAGGAATCAACGGCCACCTTGGCTTTTTCCCCGGGAATCCGAACCGCCTTTTTAATGGTAATAAGACCGTCGAAAACTTCTGGGATTTCTTGAAAGAACAACTGCTCCAAAAAACGTGGCGAGGTCCTAGACATTATAATGGTAGGCTTGCTCCCCTTAAGTTCCACGCTTTCGATAATTCCTCGGACATTGTCGCCCTTACGGAAAAAGTCCGAAGGAATCTGACGATCTTTGGGCAGGATAATCTCGTTGCCCTCATCGTCCAAAAGGATAATGGCCTTGTGACGTATATGATGCACCTCAGCGGTATATATTTCACCCTCCAAATCCTTGAACTGCTTGTATATGGTAGTGTTATCATGCTCGTGGATCTTTGAGATGAGATTTTGACGCAATGCCAAAATGGCCCTTCTTCCCAAATCTATAAGTTTAACCTCTTCGGAAACATCCTCGCCAACTTCAAAATCGGGTTCTATTTTTCGCGCCTCGGAAATGGATATTTCCTCGTTGGGATCCTCAACCTCGCCATCCTCGACCACTATCCGGTTTCTCCAGATTTCCAAGTCCCCCTTGTCCGGATTTATAATAATATCAAAGTTATCGTCGGAACCAAATTTTTTCTTTAGGGCGTTCCTAAAAACATCCTCCAAAATCGCCATCAACGTTACCCTGTCTATGAATTTATCGTCCTTAAACTCCGAAAAGGATTCTATTAACGCAATGTTTTCCATTTTTGACTACACTTAAAATTTTAATATAACTTTTGCTTCCTCTATTTCCGAAAAATCAATTTCCTTTTTTTTCTGGACCGTAATCTTACCCTTTCCTATCGGTTTGGGCTCACGGGCCTTCCATGTCAAAACAATACCATTTTCCAAGGTTTCGACAAGGTTTCCTTCATAGGTATCCTCCTGGGTCCTTACCTTTAATTTCCTCCCTATATTTTTTTTATACTGCCTTGGCATACGTATGGGCGATGCGGCCCCGGAAGAGGTCACTTCCAAGGAAAAATCCTCCTCATCCCGATCCAGACTGTGTTCTATGGCCCTACTCACCTTCATGCAATCCTGTAGAGAAACCCCTTGATCTCCATCGATTACCACCTTGATCATGTTGTCCGGTGAGATGGAGCAATCAATCAAAAAAAGGGACTCATCCTTTTCCAGGACATTTTTTAAAAGCAACGCTACTTTTTCCTTCAACATCTTGCCACTACTTTTCCATAGACCCCGCCTTTCAAAGGGGTTCGCTTCAACCGGTAGTTTTAGTTCAGGGGTCAAGAACCTCTTTAAACCAAAGTTTCAGCAATAAAAAAGAGGACTTATTGTCCCCTCATGAATACATTCTATATCCGTTCAGTGGTGCAAATATACAAATTTTTCCGACTTTCCATATTACGACCAAAAAGTAGTTCTTGATTAAAACTAACAAGGCAGACATGAATTGAAAATTATACCCTACTTTAGGGAAATAGACCAAAACAACCTATATCCAATGGACGTATTTTCATCCTACAACCTCATTATCGAGGCATCGGTCATCCTAATTTTATCGTTCTTGTTCAATGGTATTGCCAAACGTACCAACATACCTTCGGTATTATTGTTAATCTTATTGGGGGTAGTTCTACAATTTGTCCTAAAGTATATGACCTCCGAGGAAGTAGATTTTTTTCCGGCCCTTGAGGTACTGGGCATTATTGGACTCATTATGATCGTTCTGGAAGCTGCCCTGGAATTGGAATTGAAAAGGGAAAAACTGGTACCTATACTCAAGTCCATGGCCATTGCCCTTGTTGGTCTTTTGGGGTCTGCATGGGTTGCGGCTTTGATACTTTTTCAGTTCGTGCCCGAGATGTCCATGCAATCCGCCTGGCTATACGCAACGCCTTTGTCCATACTTTCCAGTGCCATCATCATTCCCAGTGTCAGCGGATTGGCGGAACATAAAAAGGAATTCCATATTTACGAAAGCACTTTCTCGGACATTATGGGTATTATGATGTTCTATTTTTTGGTAGGCGGGCTGAATCCTGCCGAAGATTCGGGAGCTGTGGGTTTTGCGGTGAATATTGTACTTACCATAGTCCTTTCCTTGGTTGCCAGCTATGCCATTATTCTAATATTTCAACAAATAAAGAGTCAGGCCAAATTGTTTTTATTGATAGCTGTGCTCCTATTGCTCTATGCCATAGGTAAGCAATTGCATCTTTCCTCACTATTGATTATTCTGATATTTGGTTTGGTAATCGCCAATATGAAGCTGTTTTTTGGAGGCAAGTTGGCCCATTTTTTGGAATATGAAAAGGCACATCGTATCTATCATGAACTCCATATCGTAACCTTGGAAACCGCCTTTGTGGTACGTACTTTTTTCTTTGTGATTTTTGGGTTGACCATTGCCATTGCCTCGCTTTTTAGTTTGAGCGTGGCCTTGATAAGCCTTCTCATTATTGTCTCCATTTATGGGATCCGGTTTGTAATCTTACGAACCTTTGTGGGAAGCGACATCCTGCCCCAGTTGTTTATTGCTCCCCGCGGATTGATTACCGTACTGCTGTTTTTTGCCATTCCCGTGGAAGCTCAAGTTGCTGATTTTGAACCCGGTATTTTATTGTTCGTAATCATTGGCACCAGCCTAATCATGACCTGGGCCATGATCAAGGATAAAAAAAAGATGAAGACCCTATTGAATCAAATTGATGAGGAGTATGCGGCGAAGGATGGGGAAGTATCCGTGCCGGAGACCGGAGAGAGCCAAGAAATCTTGGGAGAAAAGCCTGAAATTTGAAATAGACGAATATCAATCACAACGATACTATACTCGTTGAAGACTTAAGAAATAAACACTTTGGAGTACCGGAAAATCTATTCGCTGGATGATAACGAAGTGGCAAGGGTACTTCCAGCATGCTGAACTTTGGCATTCTTTTGCTCAAGTTCATTAAGACTGTCCACCTCACGTCTAAATTTCAAAATCATAAGGGTGTCCAACTGTAGGGCAATGCTATCCCTCATTCGCTTCCAATTTCTGGAATTCATTTTTTTGTTGTACTCGGTAATCTTATTGAAACGGGAAAGGTTGTAACGATTTGCCTTCCAAGCATGCGCAGTACTTTTACGGTGCTCCAAATCCTGCAAATAGATTCCTATGCCAAAGCCTAGAATGACCAAGACAAGAATAACCTTTAAGTTTTTTACGGTTAACTTCATCTGCAATAGCTAAAATGTGCATTAAAATTGTGGGGCGCTGAATTGGAACGGCTCTTGTTTCCCATCCCAATTCCCGAACAATATACAAATTATAGGAAATCCATTACCGAAATATGTACAATCTGTTATTTTCTTTGGATGAATGGTACTTTTATGCCAAAAGTAGATGAATACGTACTTCGCTCTCTTCCGAGCCGAGATCCCTTCCAAACTAAAAAAATTCACGGTATGCCAAGTCTCCCAAATCCTATCCATCTACCAATTTAAGGGTCTTTATGGGCCTATTCCAATATGTATCGAAAAGCGGAATACAGGCGTATTGGGTGAAATCCATATTCATTGGCATTGCTTTATTTAGTGATCTTCCAAAGTATCATCCTCCAATTCCATACTTTTTATGGCCAATCTTCTTTCGATTAGACCAAAAACATCGTATTGCCTATCTATTAAAAAGATGAGTGTATCCGACTTAAAATAGCGCCAATCCGTTATATCGCCATTGGCGATGGCCCATAAATCGGCGGCCAATACATTTGTTGAAAAAAAGGCACTTTCCACTCCTACTTTTTCCAATCCCTTAAGCCGGTGCTTCAGCATGTTCAAAGGTTTCAGGATCGGCTTAAAATCAAAGTATTCATTGCTATACCCTATTTCACCGAACCATATTGTGGTCGTTGATTTTGAAAAGTGAATTCCGGTAAACTCCTTTTCCTCTTCTATGCGATCACCTTCCCTATGAATAACAAACTTTAGCCTTGTGCCCACATAATATTTAAGTTCGTTCATTTTCGGACAATCATTTTGTCTTTAACTCTGGACATTATCGTTAATCCTCTTTTTATCCTCGAAAAACAGATTATCCAAATCGCCATTATAAAAACTAGAATGCTGCCGACCACGAGAACCATCACTACTATTTGATCTTCCATAGACATCTTATTCAATACCACGCTCAAATAGAGCCTTGATATTACATATAAATGCTTAGACACCTGTTTTTGGATTACGTAACCCCTAAAATGTAAACAGGTGTTTCCCAGCCTTTATGCCAGATATTTTATGAGAAATGTTTATGACATAGAATAAGCTCGTAAATTACTGATAAACAGGTTATTATTTTTCAATAAATAGTGCTACAGTGTTGAAACATCGGTTTTTATCGTACGGTAAATTCCAATGAAAAAGCTGCTTTTACCGGAAAAAAGGCGGAGTTACCTATTACTTAATGAGAGGTACCGTTCAAAAGATGAAACCTTTTCATGAACGTTTCCAGCGATAATTTTGAACCTGTATAGGCTTGGCAAGGATTAAGCCTACTCGGATCTTCAGTATGATGTCCCGACCCTTATGTTTTAACCTACTTAAAAACCAACTTCACAATAAGTAATCCAGTTATGAGAAAAAGAATGCGTCCCCATGCCCTGTTCCTTTTTGCAGTGCTATGGGTCTTTGGTTCCCAAACAGCCCAAGCGCAATGCGACCCCAATAATTTTACGGTAACCGTTACCGAAGGGATCTGTCCCAGTGATGGAAATATCGCCGTGACACTTCCCGGTGGTTCCCCCTGTGTTGGATGGCAGGCCATCCTTACAAACCCCGGGGGTTTGGAAACCGTACTCAATGTACCCGATACGGGAGGGCCCGTTAATTTTAGCAATCTTGCCGTAGGCAGCTATATGGTAAGGTTGGTAAACGGTGCAACTGTAATTCAGTCCCCGGACAATCCCATAGCGGTGACGAGTACTTATCAGGCCATGAACATCACAAGTACCAATATGGCACCCTCGTGTCCCAGTGGAACGGATGCAACATTGACTATTGACATTAACAGTGGAGGCAACGGGCCTTTTGAATATACCGTGACTCCACCTGCACCCGGAATACCACAGACCTTTGGTCCCACCCCAAATCGATCCCACACCTTTTTAGGTTTGAACGGTGGTGAAACGGTGTCCTTTGAGGTAACCGATTTGGGATGTTCCGTATCACAGACACAAAATCCAGTCATTACGGACAACACGGCACTGCCATCCGAATATGTCAATGCTACCTTTCAAAGGAAATGTAGTCCCGACTGTGGTGCATACGATGTATTCTTTTTTACAAGAGTCTATTCCACCGATGGTATAACTACGATACAACAACCCGGCAATGCTACAATCAGTATTAATGGGGGCATTCCACAAAACCTGGTATTGAACAATGTAAATGGCAACACCATATCCTTTACGCATCCACCAGGACTAGATGAAAATGTTCCGTATACGGTTACTTTCAATGATGGATGTAACACTTTTGGCACGACTAAGACCACCTTACCAGTGGATGACGGTCTTTTGATCATAGACCAGGAAATTGCCTATGCTCCCGACTGTTCCGTTATCCATACCGTAGATGCCATTGGTTTAACCTTTGATGGAACGGACACTTATAATATGTTCTGCCCAACAAATAGTATTATTATAGAACAGGAAACCTTCGTGGGTTCCAACGTATGGGTAAACATACCCTTGGTAGGAGGTAACGCTAACCCTTTGAATAATAATTTTTTCCACTACTACACCCTACCTGGTGCTGGAAGTTACCGGTTAACAGGAATAGATGATTGCCATTCGGCATCCGTGGAATTCAACACCCTTACTCCTACAAACCCATTGGATGACATAAGGATACTATTCTCCCCCTCCATTTTGGAAAATACCGGAGGTTTTGTGATAGATCGAGTTCCGGGTCAGCCTAGTTCCAATACCATTCCAGAGACCACGTACACCATTCGTCCAGTACCGTTTCAATCCAGTATTACCATAAATCCGACCCAACCTTTTAATTTGGGAGGTCCCTATACCCTAAATTTCCCCTTGGCGTACACCACCACTACCAATCGTTCCATTATAGGTGACCTGCCCACAGGGGAATATGAAATTACGGCAACGGACATTTGTGGCAACCTCTCTGTACAATCCTATACCTTATTTGGCCCGGCCCAATATACCCCTGAAATCACGGCTTTCAGCGGTTGTGCCAATTCCGGTAGGATCGCATACGATATGAATACGATAAGAGTTGCCAATTCCAATGGTCCTCCAAGGGTCAATACCATAGTGGAGCTATGGACGGATGACGGTAGTGGCAATCCGGGAACACTGTTGACCGACGATATTCCGGAGAATGGATTAATGGGATCCTTCAACAACCTTGGTGCTGGCGATTATGTAATTCGATTCTCGAACATCAATTTTCAATCGACCAATGCAAATGAGGTTTTCTCGGCTGCTACCGGTAACAATGCTGATCGGGAATATTGGACAACAGTAAGCATTGCACCCTTCCAAAGTATATCTGCAGCTACGGCCGGAGCGTTCTGCGATTTTACCGATCCCAATACCGGAATCATTTTCACGGAAATCACAAGTGGAACCCCTACCTATCCTATCAACTATGAGTTGTTTGCAACCTCGGATTTGGTCAACCCCGTAATGACCTATGTAGAAACAGACCCTTCCATGACCAGCCATCTTTTTGAAAATGTCAACGCCGGGGATTACTTGGTTCGAATAACTACACCCTGTGATGGTGTTGATCTGAATGTAAATTTGATACTCGCCCCAATAACAACGGCAATAACAGCGGATAACAACCCTATATGTGCCCCGGGAGGCGATGTGGAATTGTCCATAAACTTGCCGACGAGCATTTTTGATATTACTTGGACCGATAATCTGGGTAATGTGGTCGGTTTAGGTAGTCCGGTAACGGTTACTACCAATGCCACCACTACCTATACGGCAAGCTATGCCATAAAACCTGCGTTTTGCCCAACTGCGCCTATAAATACCAATACTATTACCATTACGGTCCACCCGGATATTGTTCAGGTAGGGACGGAAACCTCCAGCTGTAACCTTCTCGGAACCGAATATACCCTTGTCGTGGAAGTGGCCGGTACCGGTCCCTTTAACGCTACAGGTACCGGGGCGCCGGGTAGTTTTGCCGGAAATATATGGACTTCCGACCCTATTCCGGCAGGAACTGATTACAGCACAGATTTTACGGATGCCAATACCTGTAACACCCTTAATGTTTCGGGTAGCGCCCCTAATTGCTGTGTATTTGACCTAAATCTGACCACATCCGATATAGACCTCTGTTTGAATCCAGGGCCTTACAGCACCACTATCGCCAATACCATCCTTGGCCTTACCTATGAGGTCAGGGACCAGAACGGTATTTCTTTCAGCCCTCCCTTGACTGGTATTGGAACCGGCGGAGATCTTTCGATAAACATCCCTGCCTTAAACGTTCCCGCCGGAGGCACGGATTACCAGGTATTTGTAACCAATGGCATCCCAGGCTGTAATGGCGTACTTGTAGATCCTGTCTCGTTTATCAATGGTAATCCCGATGTATTTTTAAACGTGACCGGGGATACCGTTTGTGAAGGCGATGCCGCTACGGTGACCCTATCCAATTCGCAGGTAGGGATAACCTATCAACTTCTACAATCCGGCATTCCACTTAATCCCGTGGTAACAGGGACCGGTACGGGAGGGGATTTAGTACTCACAATACCGGCCGGGCACCCTCAGCTCGCTACAGGCACGTACGATGTAGAGGCTTCCGGTTCCGGATGCGGTACGGTAACACTGAACCAGTCCCCCCTTATTACGGTAAATGCATTGCCTACCCTTTCATTAACCAGCCCGCCAACATGTTCTGCGGACCTTACGACCTATTCCTTGGAAGTCACGGTCAGTACCGGAACAGTGAGCAGCACATCCGGTAACGTCTCCAACACCTCGGGAAACATATGGTCGATTACCAATGTAACGGCAGGAACCAATATTATTTTGACATTGACCGATACCAACAGTTGCATTTCCACCTTAAACATCAATGCCCCAGACTGTAGTTGTCCGGTGGTCAACGCGCCGATAAGTGGTGGTGACCAAAGTTATTGCGTTGGAAGTACAATTCCTGCATTAACGGCTGTGGTAAATCCTGGAGAAACCGTAGATTGGTATAATGCCCCCACGGGAGGTACTCCATTGTTAAGTGGAAATTCCACATATACTCCCGCAGCTCCGGGAACCTACTATGCGGAAACCAGAAATACGGTCAATGGTTGCACCAGTACCACACGTACACCCATACAATTAATAGAGAACAACCTTCCTATCGTTACTTTTAACGATCCCGCCGATATATGCTTGAATGCCAGTGTTCTGGACCTTACGGCATTCGTTACCCCGATCGGAGGAAACTTTAGCGGGCCAGGAGTAACAGGCAACAATTTCGATCCAAACACGGCAGGAACGGGAACCCACATCCTGACCTATGAATTTACCGACACAAACGGGTGTACCAGTAGCGATACCGCGCAAATAAGCGTAAACGCCCTATTGGCACAAATAGGCACGGAAACCACCTCCTGTGCCTTGGACGGCCAAAGTTATTTTCTTAGCGTAGAGCTAAACGGGACGATCCCCTACAACGTAACTGGAAGTGGGGCACCCGGAACCTTTGCTGGCAATATATGGACTTCGGATCCTATCCCTGCTGGAACAGATTATAGTATTGATTTTACCGATGCCAATGGCTGTAACACGGTCAATGTAGCGAATATTGCTCCAGTATGCTGTGTATTTGAGGTCACCTGTCCTACTTTCCCGGCAACTACCGTAGCATGTTACGAAGATATCCCTACCGCCACCACACTCACCGAAATAGAATTTGAGGCCTTGGGCAATGCAGATGGAATCATCGGTAATATTCCTTGTGGTATTATTGAAATAACCGCCACAAACAGCCCTGATACGGGGAATTGTAATGTGGTGGTTAACCGCACCTATACCGTAACCGAGTATGAGGATACCAACCGCAACGGCATACGGGACCTTGGGGAGAACGTAGTACTCAACACTGTGGACTGTACCCAAAACATTACCGTACAGGATGCCACTGATCCGGTGTTCGTGGAGACTCTACCTATGGATATCATCGTAGAGTGTAATACAGTACCTGCACCTGAAATCTTGACCGCTACGGACAACTGTGGCACTGCCATAGTAACGTTTACAGAGACTAGGACAGATGGGAGCTGTGTATCCGATTATAGCCTGGAAAGAACATGGACCGCAACAGATGAGTGCGGACTTACCACAACACATACGCAGACCATTAGCGTACAAGATACCACCGACCCGGTATTTGTTGAGACACTTCCTATGGATTTTACCATGCAATGTGATACCGAGTTACCCATTGCCGAGACATTGACCGCAACGGACAACTGTGGTACGGCAACGGTAACCTATAACGAAGAAGTCCTGAGTAGCGGATGTGCCGGTAGCTATACAGTTCTAAGAACTTGGGAGGCATCGGATGCATGTGGCAACGAAACCGTACATATACAGACCATTACGGTAGAGGACACTTCTGCTCCCGTTTTTGTAGAAGCTATGCCTCAAGATGGTTTTGCGGATTGTGATACCATTCCCGAAGCCGCTGTACTCACCGCCACCGACAATTGTGGTACGGTAACCGTTGACTTCACCGAGACCGAAGTACCCGGAAATTGTAGTTCCGAATATAGCTTGGTGCGAACTTGGACGGCCACGGATGATTGCGGTAATGAAACCTCCCATACCCAAACCATACAAATTGCCTGTCCTGTTAAGATATATAACGCCGTGTCCGCCAATGGTAACGGGCAAAACGACATCTTCCTATTGGAGGGCATTGATTGTTATCCCAATAACCAGGTTGAAATATTCAACCGTTGGGGAGTAAAAGTGTTTGAAGCCAGCGGATACGATAACCAAAACAAGGTCTTCAAGGGGTATTCCGAAGGTAGACTTACCGTTGCCTCAAGTGAAAAACTACCCACAGGAACCTATTTCTACATAGTACAGTATGAGTCCTTGGATGGCGGTGAATCGCAGACCATTCAACAGTCCGGTTATTTATACCTAATAAGCGACAACTGATTCATATCCACAAAACAACCAGATACCATGAAAATAATCAATAATAACTATAAGAAAACCGTGCTCCTTATGCTATTGGGAATGGTCCTTCCATTCCTTTGCCTTGGTCAGCAGGATTCGGAGTATACCCAATATATGTACAATACGGTGACCGTAAATCCCGCCTATGCCGGTAATAGGGGCGTATTAAGCTTTAACAGTCTTTACCGCTCCCAATGGACAGGACTGAACGGAGCTCCCCAATCACTTACCTTCTCCGTGAACAGCCCAATTGGGGAACGGGGTGTGGGCCTTGGCCTCTCCGTTATCCATGACGAGGTGGGCCCATCTACGGAGAGCAATGTAACCGTTGATTTTTCCTATACCGTTCCATTGACCCTCAAGACCAACTTGTCCTTTGGGCTAAAGGGAGGAATGAACCTTTTGAATGTGGACTTTGGAAAATTGGACATACGGGACCGTAACGAATTGGAATTTTCCCAAAACATTGAAAATCGCTTTTCACCCAATGTAGGACTCGGTGTTTACCTGCATTTTGACGATAGGTGGTATGTTGGACTGTCCTCTCCAAATATACTGTCCACGGACCATTATGATGACACCATCTCATCCACCGCGTCGGAAAAAGCCCACTTCTACCTCATCGGGGGGTATGTAGTTGACATTAATAGTGGACTTAAGTTTAAGCCGGCCATCCTAACAAAAGCCGTAAAAGGCGCCCCCTTGGCCTTTGACGCCTCGGCCAACTTTTTGATCAATAATAGGTTCACGGTAGGGGTATCCTATCGTTTGGATGCCGCCGTAAGCGCTTTGGTCGGTTTTCAAATAAGCGATCGTTTTATGGTGGGCTATTCCTATGATTACGATACCACGGAACTGGGGAACTATAATTCCGGCTCCCATGATTTCTTTTTGCGCTTTGAGTTTACCAAAAGAGCCATAAACTCCATAAACCCACGATTCTTTTAATACCCCTAATTATGAATATATATCTAAAAATTCCATACACGTGCGTCCTATTCTTTTTTGTTACTGTCCTTACCGGTCTCGGACAGGAGGTGAAATTGGACCGTGCCAACAAAAAATATGAAGAATTGGCCTATATCGATGCTTCGGAAATCTATCTGGATCTGGCAGAATCGGGATATCGATCCGAGGAGCTTTTCAGGAAACTGGGGAACATCTATTATTTCAATGCCAAATATGTAGATGCCGCAAATTGGTACAAGGAACTGTTCGCATTGACCGAGAACCTGGATCCCATTTATTATCTAAGGTATTCACAATCCCTCAAGGCCATAGGCGATGAAGGGTTGTCCATGCATTGGTTCAATGCCTACATCAAAAAAAATGGCATGGTGAACGAGACCTATGGGGACGCCATAGATTATCTAAAAATCATCGAGGAAAACTCTGGAAGGTATACTATGGAAGCGGCCGAAATAAATTCTACCGGGGTCGATTTTGGAGCTTCCTTTCATGAAAAAAAGCTGGTCTTCGCCTCTACGCAAGACGTTACAAAAACAGGGAAACGTCTTAGTCCATGGGATGGATTATCCTACTTGGACTTGTTCGAATCCACCATAGGCCAGGATGGATCTCTTGGGACACCGACCAAACTTAAAGGGGACGTTAATACAAAGTATCATGAATCCAGTGCAGTCTTCACGGCAGACGGAACCACCATGTATTTCACCCGTAACAATATAACACCCTCCAAGAATAAAAGAAAACAAGAAATCCAACATTTAAAAATCTATAGGGCAAAACTGGAGAAAGGAAAATGGACCGATGTGGAAGACCTATCCATCAATGGGGATGACTATTCCAATGCACACCCTGTTTTGAGTCCAGAAGAGGACAAACTTTACTTTGTATCAAATCGGCCCGGATCCTTGGGCTTCACCGACGTTTATACCGTGACCATTGGCCGGGACGGCATTTTGGGCCAGCCGAAAAACTTAGGGCCAAAAATCAACACAAAAGGAAGGGAATCCTTCCCGTTCCTAACTCCCGATAATGAATTGTACTTTTCTTCCGATGGCCATTACGGTTTGGGCGGCTACGATATTTTTTATGTGAAAATAAAGGAAGATGGTTCCTTTGGAAGTCTATTGAACGTAGGAAAACCATTGAATTCTTCCTTTGATGATGTTGCCTTTGCCATTATGGGCGACAAGGGTTATATAAGCTCCAACAGACCGGGCGGCCTAGGCCATGACGATATTTATAGCTTTATAGAAAAGGAAAAGATCAAGGACGTACTAAAGAGTAGGGTATTTGGAACGGTCACCGACAGGGAAACCAAAGAACCTTTAAAGAATACCTCGATTACTCTTTATGATGAGGGAGACAAGATCTTTGTTGAACTGAAAACCGATGAAAAGGGATATTATGAGAGCGAAGTGGACATAAGTACCTCCTATATCATTAAGGCGGAAAAGGAAAAATATGAGTCCAAGGATGCCTATTCCCAAAAAGGGCAACAAGAACGGGAACATAATTTTGAGCTTGACAAAAATGTAATTGATATTAGGGCGGGGGACGATATTGCCAAACTCTTCAATGTCATCATTTACTTTGATCTGGATAAGTCCAACATCCGTCCGGATGCCGCGCTGGAACTGGAAAAAATTGTTTCGGTGATGAAGCTTTACCCCTCTATCAACATCGACGTACGATCGCATACCGACAGCCGTGCCAATGACATGTACAATATGGACCTGTCCGAAAGAAGGGCCAAATCCACTATAAATTATTTAATCACTCGGGGAATTTCAAAGACAAGACTTACGAGCAAAGGTTATGGGGAAAGCCAATTGGTAAACCATTGTTCCAACGGTGTGCCCTGTTCAAAGGCCGAGCACCAGCTCAACCGTAGAAGTGAATTCATTGTTGAATTCAAAGAATAAAATCCAGACCCAAATTACAATTCCCATGGAAGCACAAGCCCTTATCAAAAACACAAAACAACACTGCTTGCTCTATCTGCAAAAACTTTTATTTCCAACAAATGATGTATTTGAAATGGAAACCACACTGCCCTACTATGACTATAGGGAATACGACTCGGAAGCGAAACATGAGGAGGAGCACGAAGAAGAAGGTTACAATGGCCTCCGAGTCAAATATTTCATTAATAAATATGGCCATTTGTGGGTCAGGGATTATGAAATGATCCCTACCGGAGAGCCCCTAAGGGAAAGACCCAAAGGGCTGGATCCCACGGGGAATCATTTCTATTATACGCTCGTAAACCAAAAACGTACCCT